>NZ_CP058215.1:0-300550 GCF_013388255.1 Methanolobus zinderi | reverse complement strand
CTGTTATAACCATAGATCAGCAGGGAATCTTCCGGTATTATCCCCTTGTTTCTGACGATCTCTATCCAGTCAATATAGTGTGACCATTTGTATGGAAGTGATTTTGCACCCTTAATGTGTCCCCCGTTTGCTTCTCCACTCTCTTTCCATCCGTTGTAGGCGTCAACGGACCTGATATCTATTACCTTATATCTATGCAAGTTATCAGATAATTCATCAGTAGTAATTTCTTTCATACACTACTACTTTGGTCTATTGCTATATATGCTATTCAGTGTTTAATGACACTGAAATCATAATTAGAATAGTATATTTTCCTCGACACAACTGTTGGAAAGCATCCATTGAAAGTAGAAGCGGAATAAGAACTGAAAGATCAAGGCTGCACCTAATCGATTATGACGTATATGACTTGTAGCATCTGATTAAAAAAATAAGAATTGGAAATTAATTACTCACTTTCCAGACGAACCACTGTGAAGTTATCCATTTCCTCCAGTTCTTTTACAAGGGGATGTTCGAACCTCTCCTGCATAATAAAAGTAAACTCTGCTTCGGGATTCAGTTCGGCAAGTCTGATGGTGTTCATATAAGCCTGCTCAAGAGACTCATAGTCAGGTGTCCTTAGTACTTCAGCATTCAGAGGATAGATTTCCGCAAGTTCCTGCGGATAGGCACCGAAAGGTGGTTTGAACATCAGCACATTATCATACTGGTTATCAGTTTTACCGGAATTTGCCCTTATAAGAGCAGAGCCTTTTATTGTGAACCTGTCCAGCTGTTTTCCAAAACGCAGCAGTTCAGGACGTTTTGCAGACTCCGGACCACAGTAGAAGAAGGTGGACTTGGATGCCGGATCCACTTCCTCGAGCCAAGAGGAGTATTTGTAAAGTTGTTTTAGGGCTTCGAGCATACGCGGGTGGGAGCGGCAGCGCTGCTCCACAAGTTCCAGCAGATTGCCTTCCCAGATAGCCTGCCTGACCTCACGAACTTCCTCGAAAGTGACATAGAGATTATGCCTTGCCAGCAGTTCTGTACAGTTAGGGGCCTTTTTCAACTCATCTGCCGAATGGCTCATGCATACCGGACATGAACAGGGCAGGTACTTCAGACCGTCAACGTGATATGTGCCCCTTGAAGTGATGTAGCGCCTGTCCTTTGCATACAGTGCATATGCTGCCGAGTCAAATAGATCGCAACCCATAGCAACTGCCAGTGCGAACATCATGGGATGACCTGCGCCAAATAAGTGTACAGGGGCTGTAGGATCAAGTCCCTTCTTGGAAGCTGCTATTACATCTACCAGATCAGCGTAGCGATAGGATTCCATAAGAGGAACAACAGCTCCGAACGGATACACATCGAAGCCTATTTCTGAGAGGGTTCTTGCACTTCTTTCCCTGAGTTCAGCATACCGGGAGCCCTGCACCGGACCTGCAAGAAGCATGCCATCACCTTTCACCATCTCACGCGCTTCCTTGAGACGATCGATCGTAATCTCAAGCTCTTCTTCTGCACGCCTGAAATGTACATCAGGAGGTGTAGGAATATCAAGAGGAACGCCGATATCCGTACCTATCTTCTGCTGGAAGTCGATGATCATCTCATTCGTGACCTCGACCTCGCCGTAGACTGACAGCTGAAAAGAACCAGAATCGGTCATGATGGGACCGTCATAGTCCAGAAGGGCATGCAACCCGTCCTTGAGTGCTTTTTCACGCAGCTCGTCCTTACGATAGATGATGTATGAGTTAGTAATGAGTATCTCTGCTCCGAAATCCTTCATCTCTGACGGTTTTATGGTCTGGAGATTGGGATTGATGACAGGCATAACAGTGGGCGTTTCCACTACACCATGCGGTGTTTTCAGCCTGCCGATACGACCTGCGGCATCTTTATGAATAATATCGAATCGTGATGACATGTAGGGGGTAGATAATGGTGAAGATATATGTAACTTCCTTTAAACAAAAACAATTAAGCTCATATGAGAATGGAAAGAAACGATTATGAATCACTACTACATAAACTTAATACAAAGAAAAGCTTTAGGAATAAGGAAGGGCTAATCCCCGCCTTTTCAAAGGTGGGATACAGCCCGTCAACTTTGCATAGAAGCATTAAAATATATGCAACACATTTGAAAATTGGAGATAATTTTGAATAAAGTGTTTCGTTACCGTATCTATCCTACAAAAGCTCAGAAATCAACTCTTGCTGACACACTTGAGCTTTGCAGATGGGCATATAATGAAACGCTGGCACTACGGAAGAATGCATGGGAGTTCGAACAGGAGAACATCGGGTACTTTGAGTCCAAGAAGATGCTCCCTGGCTGGAAAGTGATCAAACCTGAACTCAGGAATGTACACTCTCAGGTCTTACAGGATGTAGTGCAGCGAGTGGACCTTGCTTTTCAGGCATTCTTCAGACGATGTAAGAACGGAGAGAACCCGGGTTATCCCAGGTTCAAGGGTAAGAACAGATATGACAGTATCACTTATACTCAGTCTGGTTTTGAACTGCAGGATAACAAACTATGGTTGTCAAAGATAGGCGAGATCAAGGTAAAACTGCATAGGCCTATTGTCGGAAGTATCAAGAGACTTACTATTCGAAAAAATTCTACAGGAAAATGGTTTGTATCTTTCCTTGTCGATATTGATAATCAAGAAACAATACCACTAACAGGACAATCTGTGGGAGTGGACGTAGGAATTAAAAGTTTTCTGACATTATCAAATGGTCAGGATATCCCAAATCCCAGATTCTTTGTAAGCGAAGAAAAGCACCTGGCAAAAGCACAACGAAGATTGTCAAAGGCCGTCAAAGGTTCACCTGAATGGAAGAAAGCACTCAAAATAGTCGGACATATTCATGAAAGGATTGCCAATAAACGACAGGATTTTGTTCAAAAAGTAAGTCTGGAACTTGTCAGAGCATATGACCTGATAGTTTTTGAAGATTTAAACGTCAAGGCAATGATCAAAAACCATTGCCTTGCAAAGCACATTGCAGATGTTTCATGGAATAAACTGATAAGTATCACTACTTACAAGGCAGAATGGGCCGGTAAGGATGTAGAGCTTGTCGAACCAAGCAACACTTCGCAAATGTGTTCTGGTTGTGGTCAGATAGTCCGAAAAAACCTTTCTGAAAGAACACACAGTTGTCCTTTCTGCAGTCTTGTTCTGAGCAGAGACCACAATGCTGCCATTAATATACACAGACTGGGGCTACAGTCTGTAGCACAAAAAGCTTAGATGCCCTCTACTTCAGTGGAGGGAGTAGTCACACAAGCATAACAGATTAAATAGCATACAAAGATAATTTTCTGTAAAACCCAAAACAAATAATATCTAATATTGTTGAGCATCATGGTTCAAATCACATGGATCTTCATTTTTTTATGTCTGGCGCAATCAGCTATCTTTTCAGGGCTGACCATCGGCCTTTTCGGTCTGAGTCCCCTGAGGCTTGAGATCGAATCGGAGTTGAAAAATCCCTATGCTTTGAAGGTCATGGGTCTTCGCAAGGATGCGAATTACCTGCTTGCCACACTGCTATGGGGAAATGTTGCGGTAAACACTTTACTTGCACTGCTGACCGACACTGTGATGACAGGTGTTGCAGCTTTCTTCTTTTCAACAGTGGGAATTGCAACATTCGGAGAGCTGTTGCCTCAGGCTTACTTCTCACGCAATGCACTGAAAATGGGAGCCTTTCTTTCACCCCTGGTAAGATTCTACGGAATAATACTTTATCCTGTAGCAAAGCCCTCGGCTATTGCTCTTGACCTTTTGCTGGGAAAAGAAAAGGTTGAGTACTTTAAGGAAAAGGCATTCCGTACGATGATATCAAAACACGTGGCAACATCCCTTTCGGACATTGACCGGTTTGAGGGTAGAGGAGCCCTGAATTTCCTTTCCATCGATGATCTTGCCATCAAGAAAGAAGGTTCACTGATCCATCCGCAGAGTATAATTCAATTGCCTTTTGAGAACAACCGCCCTGTATTCCCTGAAATCACAAGGGACCCCGGGGACGAGCTACTCAAAAATATCGCGGCATCCGGAAAGAAATGGATCATCGTAGTGAATGAGAATGATGAGCCAAAGACGGCCATTGACTCGGATGGCTTCCTGAGGGGTGCGCTCAGGATCGATAAGGGCTTTGATCCTTACAGATACTGCCACCATCCGATTGTCGTGTCAGATCCTAATGAGAAGATAGGTAGTGTCATCAATCGCCTCAAGGTCTATCCTATGGACCTGGAAGATGATGTTATTGACGAGGACCTGATACTCTACTGGAACAGGGACGATCCGGAAAAAAAGATCATTACCGGATCGGATATCCTCGGAAGATTGCTCAGAGGACTGGTCATAAGAGTTGAATGAAATGGGTTTGTGCTTAAATGAATCTTTGTTACATCAGTTCCCAGAAACATTCAACAGACCTGCAAGTTCAAGTCCTTCGCTGCCAATTTCAGATAGCTGCTTGAATGCATCCGCTTTAGAGATGTACTTCTCGGTTCTCGTATCATCAGGACGCTCAATTTTAATAGTGATCTCATCCTTATTGTATCCTTTAGCAATACATTCATCAACCAAAATGCCATAGTTTGCAGCGATCAATTTAAGACAATCTATCACCAGGTTCTCCGAGATGGCATCATTTCCATCTATGAACACATGTGTGAGAACGCGAGACTGAACAGCCACAGAAAAGTACTGTTCCATATTCCTTATTAGTGCTTTAACTGCTTCTTCATCAATTGATTTTACCAGATCCTCATCAGTAGTTACATCCTGGTCATTATAGAATATAATAAAAGTATTATCATCTGCAACGATCTTGAAAATATGTTCTGATTTACCATCCCTTAGAACCGCTTCAAGGTGTTCGTCCCCATCGTATTCAACTGATGTAATCAAATAATCGGAGAGACCCATATCCTTCACTTTATTCTCACGATGCAGCAAACCACTAGGTGTCCAAACAGGTAATGAGAAATCCTTATACAGATCATCTACTTTAAGCTCATTGATATTGAACTCAAGTTCAAACCAGTACTCCATTTTTCCAGCAAAAGAAATCTGTTTTCCACTTAACTTTTGATTATCCTGCGACATGGAATAGGTATCTCTTGAGCCATATATACTATCCTCAAAGAAGGGATTCATAATTGAGAGCATCCTGGAGTTCAATTCTCCTATGCGATAAGCAGCAGTTTTCAAGTTTTCTTCATGCTGCTTTTCCAATTCCATTTTCTTCTTCGAAGCTATCGACCCGATGGATGAGATTATTTCATCAACAATTCCTGTGGGACTTAAAGACTCATTGCTACTGGATACGTCCATTAAAAAGACATTCAGGTTTTTTTCTAATTCTTCTATTTCCTGGACCTGTCTTTCTAGCAATACTGTGTTCTTTTTATTAGTTTCATTGAGATCTTTTGCTTCTGCTTCAAGAAGGATTAGTTCTTTTGATATTTTTATGAACTCATGAAGATCATTTATGAAATCTCGCTGATATGGCAACTCCGTTGAATCCTGAAAAGTATACTTCATCACATGAACCCCCATTAATAGTGAGTCATTCTGGAATAAAATACTGTTGTATAAACTAAGAATGATGTCTTACAAAAAGAAGAAGTTCATTCAAGAACCAGAGTATCATCTCAATAGCAGAGATTAATCTCAGCATTGTAAAAGTCAGTAGAAAAAGTAGGTTTAAGTTAGAGTAAATGTAAGTGAGCCAGCAGCGATTCGTAGTTCCCAAAGACTCTCGTACTTCAGTACAGTACGAAACGCTGGCAGGCTTATCTTCTGTGTTCGGGATGGGTACAGGAGTTGCCCTGCCGCTATGGCCGCCAGACTCACTTACATATGATGAAGGTAAAGCCAAGGTCCGGATTCGAACCGGAATGAAATCGCTCTGCAGGCGATTGCGTAGCCGCTCCGCCACCTTGGCGTTAAGAGCGATAATTCATTGTAGCCAGTATCTTAAATACTTTACCTTTTAGATCAAGATAATCACATACACATATCAGATTTCGCCTGGACAAAGTAAGGTAGATAGGCACGGATGGTTAGTAGCCGCGGACTGAACACCTCGTTGCCTTGGTGCTTACATCCCGACCCTATCAAACCGATCTTCTATCGGAACCCTTAATGCAGTCTCTTTTCAGGTCAGATTTCGAGCTTAGATGCATTCAGCTCTTATTCCTTAGCGCGTAGCTGCTCGGCTATGCCTTGTCAGACAACCGATACACCAGTGGCGCCGCTACCCTGTTCCTCTCGTACTAAAGGTAGCTTACCCTCAGACCACGTACACCTCTAGTAGATAGTAACCGACCTGTCTCACGACGGTCTAAACCCAGCTCACGATCTCCTTTAATAGGCGAACAACCTCACCCTTGGCCGCTGCTGCACGGCCAGGATGGAAAGAACCGACATCGAAGTAGCAAGCTGCCGGGTCGATATGTGCTCTTGCCGGCAACAACTCAATTATCCCCGAGGTAACTTTTCTGTCATTTTTGGCCCGCACCAAGCGGGACACAAAAGTTCGCTAGAACCGACTTTCGTCTCGTCATCCACTGCTATGCTGAATAACGTCAGGCTGACTTATGCTCTTGCACTCTTCAGTAGGTTTCCGACCCACTTGAGTCAACCATTGTGCGCCCTTGATATCTTTTCAAGGGCGTCCCGCCCCAGGCAAACTGCCCACCTATCGGGGTCCTCCTCGCGGAGTTAGAATCGTAATCTCAGAAGGGTAGTGTCCCATTGGTGGCTCCATCGATGCTGGCGCACCGACTTCGACGCCTCCTACCTACACTGTACATCCGAGATCACAACCCAGCGACAGGCTGCAGTAAAGCTCTACGGGGTCTTCACTTCCCCCTAGAGGTCTCTAGACTGTGCACTAGAAAGTAAGCTTCACCGGACTCTGGCTAGGGACAGTAGAGCTCTCATTGATCCATTCATGCGAGTCGCCAATTAAGCGACAAGGTACTACGCTACCTTAAGAGGGTCATAGTTACCCCCGCTGTTTACAGGCCCTTCGTCCCATTGTACTGGGTGTTCAGGTACCTGCACTGAGCAGGATTCAGAGATCGTACTAGCCTTTTCAGGTTTGCGATCTCCTATGTTGGTATTAGACAGTTAGAGCTCTCTTGTCACTGCGACCTGCTGTCTACACAGCAGGCACTCCTTCTCCCGAAGTTACGGAGCTAATTTGCCGAATTCCCTTAGCCAAAATATTCCGACACGCCTAAGCCTTTTCAGCTAGGGGCACCTGTGTCAGTTCTCGGTACGGACATCTGACTCCCTTTTCACGGGTTCCCGGGTGCAGCCAACTTTCGCCATAACATATTCGTCTGCTTCTCGCCATTACGGCTCTCCACAGAGTTCGATGCTTAGACGGCGCGACAACGCCGCTTGGCCTGCCCAAAAACGTCAGTTTATTGCCAGATGGTACAGGAATATTAACCTGTTTCCCTTTTGATGTACTCGAATTACGGTACAACTTAGGACCGACTAACCCTCGGCTGACGATCATTGCCGAGGAAACCTAGCCCCTTCGGCGGATAGGATTCTCACCTATCTATGCTGTTACTATTACCAGGATTTTCGTTTCCGCACGGTCCACAGGACTTCACAGCCCTGCTTCTGCCCGAGCGCAACGCCTTCCTACAAGATCACCTTTACGGTGCTCCGTGGTATCGGTGGTCGACTTGAGCCCCGTCCATTTTCGGGGCCCTAAACCTCGACTGGTGGGCTGTTACGCACTCTTTAAAGGGTAGCTGCTTCTAAGCTAACCTTCCAGCTGTCTAGGGCTTAGGACACCCTTTAGTATTAACACTTAGTCGACACTTTGGGACCTTAACCACGGGCTGGGTTGTCTCCCTTACGGACTACAAGCTTACCCCAGTAGCCCGGACTCCGACCTTCTAAGACGACGGTGGTTTTGGAGTTTGGCAGGAGAGTGAGGGATTTCTCCCCCAGGATCTCCAATCAGTGCTCTACTCCACCGACTATCTCCAGTCAGGTCATGCTACGACATGTTTCGGAAGGAACCAGCTGATGCCGGGTTTGATTAGCCTTTCACTCCAAGACGCAGGTCACACGAATGATTTGCAGATCAATACCGCTTGCGGTCCTCCACGTAGCTTTCGCCACGCTTCAACCTGCCCACGCCTAGATCACCCGGCTTCGGGTCGTATCACAATGACTCCACGCACTTGTATACGTCGCTCCTCACCACAAGGGTTGCGAGCATGTTGCTTTCGCTTCGGCTTCCTAATTTAAAAGTTAGCCTTCGCCATTCTAATACACTCCCTGGCCCGTTCTTCAAAACGTAAGATATGACATCGGCAATGATACTCGTACAGCAGCCTCGCGACTGTTTCCTTCGTATCACAGATCCTTTCATGCCATATCGCTCCATCGCCTCCAGGTTTCAGGCACTTTTAACCTCCCTTTTTGGGGTACTTTTCAGTTTTCGGTCACCCTACTAGTTCGCTATCGGTCTCAAGATGTATTTAGTTTTGGAAGTTGGTGCCTCCCAAATTCGCGCGGGAATTCCGACCCACGCTACTCAGGACAAAATCCAGATCCTTTGATCAATACCTACGTGACTTTCACACTCTTTGGTTTCACGTTCCAGAGAAATTCGGTTATGATCAAGTGGGATCTTTAGAAAAAGCCTATAACACCACATCTCCCGTCCGTTACCGGCGGGATTCAGTTTGAACTATACCGTGTTCATTCGCCATTACTAGCGGCATCTCTTCGATTTCTTTTCCTGCCCCTACTAAGATGTTTCAGTTCGGGGCGTTCCCGATCATTGCTGATCGATGCGCAAAACGCATCAGGAAGACCCATTAGGAGATCCCAGGTTCATCGGTTCCATGCACCTACCCTGGGCATATCGCAGCTTGGCACGTCCCTCGTCAGCACTTGAGCCGAGCCATCCACCTGAAGGCATAATTACCAGAGTCCACCTCACTTTATCCAGTGAGCGTCTGATATATGCATGCTTATAATGATCTCATTGTGTTCGACATTGGGGATGTGAACACTTCATCCTTCCCTGGCAAAATTACTTGCCTGGTGCACTAATAATTAAATGGACTTGCTGGGATTCGAACCCAGGGCCTTCGCCTTGCAAAGGCGACGATCTTCCAACTGATCTACAAGCCCTTGAGCGTCCCGCTTGTGTATTGGATCTGGCAGTTTATCGATTTCTGACCGGTAAGTGGTGATCGGCTTTGTGCCGATCTGCTTAGGAGGTGATCCAGCCGCAGATTCCCCTACGGCTACCTTGTTACGACTTAACCCCCCTTGCGAAATTTAGGTTCGAACACGACACAAAGTTCGTGCCCTCACCCATACCTCACTCGGGTGGTTTGACGGGCGGTGTGTGCAAGGAGCAGGGACGTATTCACCGCGCTATATTGAAACGCGATTACTACGGATTCCAGCTTCACGAGGGCGAGTTGCAGCCCTCGATCCGAACTACGGCCGGGTTTATGAGATTACCAACCCCTTTCGGGGTAGGAGCCCATTGTCCCGGTCATTGTAGCCCGCGTGTAGCCCTGGAGATTCGGGGCATACTGACCTACCGTAGCCCGCACCTTCCTCTGGTTTAGCACCAGCGGTCCCCACAGAGTACCCATCATCCCGAAGGATATGCTGGCAACAGTGGGCACGGGTCTCGCTCGTTGCCTGACTTAACAGGATGCTTCACAGTACGAACTGACGACGGCCATGCACCTCCTCTCAGCGATTCAGGTAAGACCTTCAGCCTGACCTACATATTGCTGTCGCCCCAGGTGAGTTTTCCGGCGTTGAGTCCAATTAAACCGCAGGCTCCACCCGTTGTAGTGCTCCCCCGCCAATTCCTTTAAGTTTCAGCCTTGCGGCCGTACTTCCCAGGTGGCTCGCTTCACGGCTTCCCTGCGGCACCTGAAACGGTCGCACCATCCCAGACACCTAGCGAGCATCGTTTACGGCTGGGACTACCCGGGTATCTAATCCGGTTCGTGCCCCCAGCTTTCGTCCCTCACCGTCGGACCCGT
The DNA here is from genome assembly GCF_013388255.1 of Methanolobus zinderi. NCBI lineage: Archaea > Methanobacteriati > Methanobacteriota > Methanomicrobia > Methanosarcinales > Methanosarcinaceae > Methanolobus > Methanolobus zinderi. The sequence continues at coordinate 290,466 of NZ_CP058215.1, read as the reverse complement.
TCTGGTAAGACGCCTTCGCCACTGGTGGTCCCACAGGGATTACAAGATTTCACTCCTACCCCTGTAGTACCTCTTACCTCTCCCGGTCCCAAGCCTGACAGTATCCCCCGGAAGCCTAACAGTTGAGCTGTCAGATTTCCCGGAAGACTGATCAAACCGGCTACGGACCCTTTAGACCCAATAATAGTGGCTACCACTCGGGCCGCCGGTGTTACCGCGGCGGCTGGCACCGGTCTTGCCCGGCCCTTGCTAACACCTGTGATTTATACAGGTGGACAGCCAACATAATATGCTGGCACTCAGTGTCCCCTTATCGCGGTTTCCCGCATTGTAAAGATTTCGCGCCTGCTGCGCCCCGTAGGGCCTGGATTCATGTCTCAGAATCCATCTCCGGGCTCTTGCTCTCACAACCCGTACCCGTCGTCGGCTAGTAGGTACTTTACACCCACTACTACCTGATAGGCCGCAGATCCATCCTAAGGCGCCGGAACTTTTAACCACAGAACATTCCAGTATCTATGGTTTATCCGGTATTATCCCCAGTTTCCCGGGGTTATGCCGGACCTTAGGGCAGGTTATCCACGTGTTACTGAGCAGTACGCCATGTTCACGAAGAACATTTAACTCGCATGGCTTAATCGAACACTGATAGCAGTAACCTCTGGCAGGATCAACCAGAATTGTTGATCACACACAAATTAATGGAAGTCATTTTAAGGAATCGATTGGAGAATTCTATTTTGAGAGAATTTCCTTTGCACATGTTTGGTTAATTCCTTATTTGTAGTATATTATACACTACCGGTCAGAATTAACCGAACTGCCAAATCCAACGTCAGACAGGAAATAGCTCCTGCCTCCACTTGTTATAAGGCGGTGATTGTAATTGATTCTCGCGCATTACGCGAGGACCCCTAAAAGACCTCGATCATATATAAACCTTCCGACCATCGTGGTCGAAGACTTTGACCGACTTCTTTTTTGAGTCATTTTCGCGCATGTAAGCGCCACATGGCTCAGATGGAAGCAGCCCTACAACAACACACTGATATATAAGACTTTGCATCGTCGATACTGGAGTCAGATCCACAGCAAAAGATACAACAATTTTCTATCAAAAATTATAACTATGTTAGCGGTGATTTTTTATATAATAACTCATAATCGGAACTGATCAATATGAATTCAACTGTCGAACTGAGGGATCGCTTTTTACAGCGATGAACCGCTAATAAACAAACGCAAGACTATTTTTGACACTACACTGCGCGACGGTGAACAAACACCTGGCGTATCTCTTACAAACGAGCAAAAACTCAAAATTGCACGGCAGCTTGATAAACTCGGCGTAGACGTTCTCGAAGCCGGTTTTCCCATATCTTCTCAGGGAGAGAAGCAGAATGTAAGAGCCATTGCCAGCGAAGGTCTCACCCTTGATGTCTGTGGTCTTGCCCGCGTCCTTCCAAAGGATCTGGACGCCTGCATAGATTGTGGAGTGGATATGGTACACACCTTTGTATCAACATCCGATATCCAGAGAATACACACCATCAAGAAGAGCAGAGAAGAAGTCGTCACAATGGCAGTAGACGCTGTTGAACGTATCAAGGAACATGGCGTAAAATGCATGTTCTCTGCAATGGATGCGACAAGAACGGACCTCGACTACCTGACAGAGATCTTCAGGGCCGTTGAAGGAGCAGGATGTGACATAATCAACGTACCCGACACCGTAGGGGTGATGTCACCGTCCAGAATGTACAACCTTGTCAATAGTATCTATAAGGAAGTGAACATCCCAATTGATGTACACTGCCACAACGACTTCGGAATTGCGGTTGCCAACAGCCTTATGGCCGTGGAGGCAGGTGCCAGTCAGGTACAATGTACTGTTAACGGCATAGGAGAGCGTGCAGGTAATGCAAACCTTGCCCAGGTGGTCATGAGCCTTCATTCCATCTACGGCGCAAAGACCAATATAAACACAGAATACCTGCTTGAAACCTCAAAGATGGTTGAGAACTTCACCGGCATACGCTCACCGCCAAACACTCCTATCGTAGGTGATAACGCATTTGCCCACGAATCAGGCATCCACACACACGGAGTTCTTGAACAATCGGACACCTTCGAACCGGGCATCATGACACCGGAGATGGTAGGCCACAAGCGCCGCATCGTCGTTGGCAAACACGCCGGAAAACATGCCGTTAAGAAATCACTTGATGACATGGGTATCGAAACCACAGAGGAACAACTCGATGAGATACTTGTCAGAATAAAGGACATTGCTAACAAAGGCAAGCGCATATGTGACGCCGACCTTCACGCAGTCGCATCAGCCGTGCTTGGCAGAAACCTTGGCCAGGAAACCATCATACTCAAGGAGTTCTCCGTAATGACAGGAAACCTCACAACACCAACAGCTGTTGTAAGAGCAACCGTGGGTGACGAGGAAGCAGTTGCCTCGAACTTCGGAGTAGGACCCATAGACGCTGCACTTAAAGCAGTGGAAGAGATGATGGGAGGATATACAAAGATAAAAGTACGTGATTTCAGCCTCGAAGCCATAACCGGCGGAAGTGACGCCCTTGCGGAAGTCACCATATCTGTAGAGGATGAGGACGGACGTGTTGTCAGTGCACAGTCAGCAAGTGCTGATATTGCCACGGCTTCCGTGGATGCGCTCATCACTGCCATCAATATACTTCTGGAAAAGAAAAAACTCTGGACCATGCAGTAAGAATCCAGATAATCAGGACCGCAAGCTGCGGCTCCTGGCCTTTTCCCATTAGCTTTTTTTTTTAAAATAAATTCCATGGACCCGAAATAAACAGGTTCATATCTATATAATAAGACATTAACTGACTACACATGACCTACGAAGTTATAGACTCCCATTGTCATCTGGATTTCCCGAAATTCAATAAGGACCGGGAAGAGACCATCGAGAGAGCAAGGGCACATGGCGTGGCAGAGATGATCAACTCCGGAATAGATTATAAAACGAATAAAAATTCCCTTGATCTTGCCAGAAAATATGATTTCATATATGCCACCCTCGGGCTCAGCCCCCAGATGGTACCCGATGCAAATAACGAAAGAATAGATCAGATCCTATCGCAGATAGAGCGCAATATAGGCAAAGCTGCTGGTATCGGGGAAGCTGGACTTGACTTTTACTACTGCAAGGACAATGCGGGAAGAAAAAAACAGGAAGAGGTATTCAGTCAGGTCATCGAGCTTGCGGACAGATACAACAAGACCCTGGTTATACATGGCAGGGACGGCGAGGAGCTGGCACTTGAAATGTGCAGGGACCTTGACAGGGTCGTCTTCCACTGCTATGGCGGCTCCCTTGAGACCATGCGGAAGATCGTTGATGCCGGGCATTATGTGTCAGTACCCACCCTTGTATGTTTCTCGGACCAGCATAGGGAAATAGCCCGGAACCTTCCCCTTGAGAACATGCTCATTGAGACGGACAGCCCGTACCTTTCACCAAGGAAAGGCAGGAACGAACCCCTATTCGTACGTGACTCCGTACCGGTCATAGCCCAATTAAAAGAAGCTGAAGAGACGGACATAGCAATGGCAACAGTACAAAATACCCGCAGGGCATTTGAGCTCTAAAATCATTTTTTACAGGAGAATCAACATGCATGTCAAACATATTATCACCGGACTCTACGATGCCAACTCATACCTGATCAACAAAAAAGTGCTCGTAGATACGGGAATGAACACAAAGGGACTGGTCGAAGAGATAAACAGAAATACGGATATGAAGGATCTTGAACTGATCATACTCACACACTGTCATTACGACCACACTGCATCGGCACAGGAAATAGCACAAATGAGCGGTGCGAAAGTGGCAATTCACAAAGATGATGCGCCCCTTCTTAAAAACGATAACATAAGTGCTGCCGCCATGTTCGGATACAGCGCACCGTCAATTGATGCGGACATGCTACTGGAAGAAGGCGACAGAATACCCGTGGGAGAAGATGAAGAGCTTGAGGTGATCCACACCCCGGGACACACACCCGGTGGCATCTGCCTGTATGAAGCAAGTACAAAGAGCCTCTTTTCAGGGGACACTGTTTTTCCCAACGGAAGCATAGGCCGCACGGATTTTCAGGGCGGCAGTCGCTCACAACTTACAGAATCCATTAACAAAATCATGAAGCTTGATGTCGAAACACTCTATCCCGGACACGGAGAAGTTACCTCGAACGATGTCAACAGGCAGATAGAATTCTCTCTGCGCATGTCAAAAAGCATACTATAAGGATGCATCATGAAAGATAAGAGAAAGAAAAAAAGTGATCAATCAAAGTTTCTTCCCATGAGCCCTGAGGAGGCAAAGGGATGGGATGAGCTAGATATTATTATCGTTACCGGAGATGCCTATGTAGACCACCCCGGCTTTGGGACAAGCATCATAGGAAGGGTACTGGAGGATGCAGGCTATCGGGTAGGAGTCATTGCACAGCCTAACTGGGAGGATGCAGGGGACTTCAAAAAGCTCGGGAAGCCACGCCTTTTCTTTGCAATCAGTGCAGGCAATACCGACTCCATGGTCAGCAACTATACACCATCAAAGAGACTACGCCACGAGGATGCATATTCACCCGGCAATAAAGCAGGACTCAGGCCTAACAGGGCAACTATTGTCTATTCAAACCGCCTGAAGGAAGCTTTTCCTGACGTACCGCAGGTGATAGGAGGTATCGAGGCATCCCTGCGCCGCTTTGCACAGTACGACTACTGGTCTGACAAGGTCCGCCAGTCCATACTTGCGGATGCTCCTGCGGATATACTGGTTTACGGCATGGGAGAGCTCCAGATACGAGAGATCGCGGAAAGGCTGGACAAAGGAACTCCCGTATCGGATATCACCGATATTGACGGGACTGTCTGGAAGATCGATATCAAGAGCTGGAAAGAAAAACATGATGATTACCTCAGGAATCGTGTAGAGATCGCACCATATACGGAAATCTCAAAGAACAAAGAACTCTATGCAGAAACTTTTAAAACCGTGTACCAGGAGCAGGACCACATCCGCGGTCATGATATTATACAGGTACATCCGAAAACCGTGATAGTCCAGAAAAAGCCCATGCGTCCCCTGACAACCGAAGAGATGGACCATGTCTATGAGCTTCCCTTCACACGTGAGGCCCACCCATCCTACAGGGAACCGGTTCCCGCCCTTGACATGGTGAAGTTCTCCATCAATACCCACAGGGGCTGCTTCGGAGCATGTTCATTCTGTGCCATCGCCCTGCACCAGGGACGGATGATACGCAGCCGCAGCATGGAATCCATAATCAGGGAAGCCGAAGGCTTCAGGGACATGAAAGGATTCAAGGGCATCATCAACGGACTTGGAGGGCCGTCTGCCAACATGTATGGCATGGACTGCAAGAACTGGGATGAGAAGGGAGTCTGCAAGGACAAGACATGCATCTATCCCAAGGCCTGTCCCTCACTTGATACCAGCCACAGGAAACTAATCGAACTTATGCGGAGGCTCAGGGAGATTCCCGGCATCTCAAAGGTCTTTGTTGGCTACGGTGTGCGCTATGACCTTGCCCTGCTGGATGAGGAATATATGGAAGAGCTCTGCGCCCACCATGTCAGCGGACAACTGAAGGTCGCACCGGAGCATTATTGCGACAGGGTGACCGATGTCATGAAAAAACCCGACAGGGAAGTGTTCGAGAGATTCGAGCAGAAGTATAAGGAAATAAACAAAAGACTCGGCAAGGACCAGTACCTTGTGGCTTTCCTCATGTCAGGACACCCGGGATGCACACTCGAAGACATGATCGAGACCGCGGAGTACATAAGAGACACAGGAAGATATACAAAACAGGTTCAGGACTTCACACCAACCCCCATGACATCTGCTACCTGTATGTTCCACACGGGGATTGACCCCTTCACGGGAAAGAAGATATACGTGGCCACTTCCCAGAAAGAGAAGAAGATACAGAGAGCCATGCTGCACTACAGGGAGCCCGGTAACTACAACATGGTCTACGAAGGATTGAAGCGCGCCAACAGGCTTGACCTTGTGGGAAACACATGGAACTGTCTGATAAGTCGCAAAAAGAGAAGAAAGAGCGGCTGGTAAGCAGCAATCAATCTATTTATTCTGATGAATGGAATTGAATTATATTATATTCCCCATCAGAATATTTTCCTGCAGGGAATAAAATCGTTAAGTTTTTAAGTACTAATAAGTACATTGTTAATGTACACTTAGTTACGTACATGTGGGAGGTACACATATGATATTTAAATTGGGGTTATTTAGCTTGCTTCTTATCCTTTTCCATGTCAGTTGCGCCATGGGAAGCCCTGTGCTCGAAGTAGATGAGAACATAAGCGAAGATGAGTTCTATTCGGACAATTATACGAATCCTGACAGTCTGGAAGCGCACAGAATTGCCACAACTGCCAGTGATAGTAATCTGTCACAGGTAAAGATCAACGACGAATTCAAACCAAGGGAAACTGTCAGCCCTGACGGTAACTTTTCAGTACATATGAAAGCAGTCTCCACAGGATCGGATATGGGAATTGAGGAATATGTTATAAACAATACCCAGACCGGCCGCGAGACAGTGATACACGGCGTTGCTACCATGGGATATTATGCAGTCGCCTTTTCTCCTGACAGCAAGATGTATGCGGCACCCAAGATAATTTCCTGTGATGATGGCAGGAACTGCCAGTATGTTATTGATATCTCCTCGGCAGAAACCAATGAACTGCTGCACAGGGAGCTGATTCCCTATTATAAGGAAGATACAAAGTATACACCAATGGAATGGGACCGCTCGTCTGTCTACGAGATATACTGGTCTGAGGACGGCTCATCCATTGTCTACGACATCCTCGGAGCTGACATCGATGGTGGCACTTACCCGACCACACTGGTCACAAACAGGCTCAATGTCAACTACACAGAACTCCGTGAGATGAACGGATACGTTGAGCCAACGGCTGAATTTGCTCAGGAGGCCAATAATTCGGAAGAGCCACCAATGTACTATGCACCGCAAGAACAGCAGGAAGAGGATACATCCGCTGATGAGAACGAGGCTGTTGCAGCACCTGGGTTTGGCATATTACCTGCATTTGTGGCCATGGCAATACTTATTGTCGGAAGAAGTTTGAGAAGAAGGTCCCGCTGATAACGGGACCCGATCTTCCAACCGATGGCCTAATAAATAAATTTGTCCTAAAGGATAAAAAGAATGTAGCTTGGTCTGGTAAATGGTACGGCTTCAGTAAAAGCTGTGGCGGAATAAACATTAATGTAAAGACCTTCCAGAATAAGGAAATTAAACTTCTGCCTGTAAAGTATATAACTGTGTTCAAGAATACTTTTAACCAGCTAGCAGGTCTTATTTGTTAGCTTGAACTGTGGGTGTTACCTGATGAAAAAGCAAATTACTGATGTATTGCTTGCATCTGAAAAAAGGAAAAACGTACTTTTATTGTTACAGGAAGGCTCGCAGGAAATGGAAACACTGCTCGAAGAGCTGGATACCAGCAGGACAGCACTGCTTCCCCAGCTCAAGATACTCAGGGAAAACCACCTGATAGCCAAATCAGATGACAGCTATGAATTAACAACCACAGGTAAGCTCATTACCGATGAAATGGAAAAGTTCCTGCGTACTGCAAATATATTCGGCGGAGACCATGCCTATCTTGGTACTCATTACATAGACTTCATACCTGAGGATCTTTTGAAGAAAATTCCCGGACTTGGGAGTTATCAAGTAGAGGACATATCCATAAACGAATTCTTTGATACTGATGAAGAATTTTTTGAAAAAGCAGTAAACTCTCACTATTGGTTCGAGATCACATCTACCCTGCATCCGACATTCCATGATTTCTATGTGGAGATGACGGACTACATAACAGAAGTTGAGATAGTTATTAACAGGGAAGTATATGAGAAACTTAAAAAAGACTATTATGAAGAATTCAAAGAATTGATTGATCTGAAACTTGTTTCATTTTATCTCTATCCTGAAGAACTTGGTTTTATTTCATTCACACTGAGCTCAGAATCAATTAAGTTCAAACTATTGACAAAAGAAGGTAAACCTGATAACCAAAAACTGATATTCTCCGGGCCAAACGTATTTGGATGGGGAAAAGAGCTTTTTGAACATTACAAAAAGAACTCCACACCCATAATAGAAATAGGATAAATGGCCAAAGAAGATTTTATTCCTGCTTGTGCCGTGAGTCGCGTTTCTTTATTTCCCTCTCTACTGTTATAACCGAATGGACCTTGCCTTTTTCATTGATCAACGGAGTTGCTGTCAACAATACATCCAGAGATCTTTCATCTTTCCTTAGTTTTTTCAGTTTATAGGATTCCAGGATATCATCTTTTGAAAGCTTCTTTAATATGGATAAGAATTCCCCATCCGAATTCTCAGGTATCATATCCATCACATTCATCCGGAGTGCTTCTTCTTCACTCCATCCGTACATGTTCTGTGCCATTGGGTTCCAGGAGAGGATATTTCCTTCCATATCCTGTACAACCAGTGCATCTCCCGATTCACGCATTACCTGTTGCATAAGTTCTACGATCTCTGTCTGTCTTTCCTTGAGCTTCTTTAGCGCGGTGATGTCAGTAAAAGTAATAACTGCCCCTTCAGTATTGCCTTCTATAGTGAGGTAAGGCCGAATATTTACTATGAACCATTCATCATCATCTGTTTTGATTTCAAAATCCTCAGCTGTTTCACTATTGAGTACTTTTTCTACATCTAGCAGGAGATCATCATAGTTAGAGAAGTTAGAAACAGTATGTTTGAGAGGTCTTCCCACATCCGAGGGTATCAGATTGATAAGCTTGGTAGCTGCGGGAGTGAAGCGCTGTATACGCAGGTCATTATCTACAAAAACAATACCCATTCCTGTATTATCCAGAATATTATTGATATCGTCATTTGCCTGGGATAGTTCGCTCACTTTAGCCTGCAGTTCGGCATTTACGGTCTCGAGTTCTTCATTGAGTGAATGTAATTCTTCCCTGGAGGTTTCCAGCTCCTCGTTGGTTGACTGGAGTTCTTCATTAATGGATTGCATCTCTTCATTGGAGGATTTGAGCTCTTCGTTCTTGACCTCAAGTTCCTGGTTTGATGCCTCAAGGTACTCTTCCTTGGTTCTGAGTTCCTCTTTAAGCACTTCAATACTCTCATTATCTTCATCTGCTGTACTTTCAGGAGACTCAAACTTGCTTCTTGGAGTGACTTCCCCTTCATGAGCATGTCTGTGAAGATAAAAAGTAACCAGGAATAATTTTCGATCAAATGAATCTTCCACCGGGCTGACCATAAGGTCTATAGTCCTGAAACCACCATTGACCTTTACTCTTATATCCGGGCGCGTTATTTCTGTTTTATGAACATTTGCTTTACGAAGAGCTGCAATCAATGGATTCTTTAATCCCTGCCTGGACATCTGAAGAATGTTATAGCCCGGTTCACCCGGAAGTACTTCAAGATAAAGATTTACACTTCCATGAAGGTAGAGAATATCACCATACTCATCAACGAGGGCTCCTGCAGGAGTATGCCGCTGAAGGAGTTTTCTCTCAGTCAGCTCACGCATATGCATTTTGTTTTCTTTCACAGCTTTTTCTGGTGCTTTTCGATCAATGTCCTTCTTTACATTGGGCGGCAGATATTTCCCTATAATTGTACCATATTCAGTGCTGATCGTCCTACTCTTATAGATCTTTGAGTGACGATCTATTGTATCGAAAAGATTGGAATAATCTTTGATACTTTCAGAGGAGCCCAGCAAAAGGTATCCACCGGATTTCAATGAATAGTGGAACAGATGGATAAGATGTTTTTGTATTTCCTTATCCATATAGATCAGCAGGTTCCTGCATGAAAGCAGATCTATTTTAGAGAAGGGAGGATCCCTGATGACGTCCTGTTCTGAAAAGATAATCATATCACGGATATTTTTATTGATCCGGTAAGTGTCATTTTCAGCGTTATAAGTGAAAAAGCGTTTCAGTCTTTCAGAAGAAATGTCGGTTGAAATGCTGGCAGGATAGACGCCCCTGCGAGCTTCTTCGATATTATACTTATCAATGTCCGTGGCAAATATCTGTACCTTGAAATTTTTTTCAGTTCCTGTATGTGTTCCTGAAGCAAGATCCCAAGGGAATATGCCTCCTCACCAGTAGAACATCCTATCACCCATACACGAATAGTGTCGTCCGGTGACCTGTGTCTGAACAATTTCGGAATTATCTTATTCTGAACCTGATCAAAGGTTTTAGGATTGCGGAAAAAGTTCGTGACACTGATCAGCAGATCACGGAAAAGAGCTTCTGCCTCATCATGATTCTGTTCCAGATAGGTTGCATACCCGTCAAGTGTCTTTAGCTGGTGAACCGCCATTCTGCGCTTTATACGGCGGTTAATCGTTGTCCGCTTATATAAAGAGAAATCATGGCCTGTCTGGTTCAGTAATTCGTCAAATATCTTCTCCATTGAATCTTCGTCTATTGCAGGAAGATCACCAATTTTCTTAAATAGATTGTCCACATAGTCCTTGAGATATTCCGGCATCTCGGAAGGTTCTATAGAATAGTCCACAAGACCTGTTTTAAGAGCACCCATGGGCATACCGGTGTATTCGCTGGTTCGGGGTTTTGCACCATCACAAGACCACCCTCACCTTTGATGGCCCTTACTCCCTGTTCACCATCACTTCCTGTACCTGAGAGCACGATGCCAATTGCCATTTCCTTCTGATCCGAAGCCAGAGACCGGAAGAAGATATCGATGGGTGAGCGATAACCACGTGGCTGGGCAGGCTCCATCAAATGCAATATGCCATTTGTGATGATCATATCTCTGTTTGGGGGTATGATGTACACATGATTTGACTCAACAGCCATCCCATCCTTGACCTGAGAAACTTCCATACTTGTATACCGCTCGATAATCTCAGAAAGCAGACTTTTATGATCAGGAGCCAGATGTTGCACTACCGCAAAAGCCATACCTATATCTGTATCGGTAGGAACAGCAGAAAAAAATTTTTCGAGGGCATCCAGTCCGCCAGCTGATGCACCTATACCAACAACAGGAAAACTACCATTTAATTTATTGTTATTATTTGGTAAACTATTAGAGGATTTATTTCTACCCGATACTTCCTGATTGCCATTAGTAGTATTTATACTGCTCCCATTTTCAGCCATATTTTTTCCTTCACAAAGAGATGGATATTAGAACATTTACCAGTGTGACCTGATATAACTATATTCAAGCAAGGTTCTATATTAACAATTCTCCTTTTTATTAGAGTGAACTAAGTAAAATCAAATTAAAGGTCAGCCTTTTGAAAATCCCCGATATTTTCTGATCAAAGCATATATTCAATATCCCCAAGGCAGTCCAGCAGAGGCAGGATTTTGTTTGTAAGAACCAGACCGATTGCAGTCAATTCATATGTGTGCAAATCACTTTTTATTAGATAATGGTCTTCCATTATTTGAAGGTGCGAAATAATTATACGTTTTTCTATATCGAGTTTCTCACCAAGAGTATGCAGACTTTTTCCTCCTTCATACAACAAAAGTAATATATTGACCCTGAATTCCGATCTGAACAGTACGTCGATCAAGCTTTTCTTTTCCAAATTATCCCCTTCTGAACACAGGCATTCTGGAAATTATCACCTGTACAGATTACTGCAATAAGATAGGAATATTTAGTCTGTTAGATAAAAATATCCGCGCATAATTTAGTATTGAATGTTTAATTTTAGCAGATAACTATTATCAAATGATATCTATGATTTTAAACCGTTAATGCATGATAGGATCAGTAAGCAATTAACCTGATAAATTCATCAGATCCAAAATGGAAATTCAAATCAAGTGTATTATGAATCACTATCGTTCACTTGGTATTGGTAATCTTTACATGGATAAGATTTTATATTACAGAATGCTTTGCATTATAGGTCGCGTTAAATAAAAAAGGTCAAACAAAAAGAGGATCTGATAGAAAATGAAAAGAGCTCTCCAGGATGTTGTCTTTGCATCTGAAAAAAGAAAAAATGTCCTGCTGCTACTGCAGGACGGTCCCAAAAAGATGGATACTCTACTGAATGCAGTGGATACGAACAGACAGTCTCTGCTTCCACAACTCCGGATACTTGAAGAGCACCACCTTATCGATCACTACGATGATACCTATGAGCTGACGACCATGGGTAAATTGGTTATTGATGAAACCGCCCCTTCAATAGAATTAATGGAATTCCTTGACACAAACATCGATTACTGGGGAACCCGTAACCTGGATTTCATTCCCTCCATACTTTTGAGTAGAATAAAAGAACTTGGCAACTGCAGGATAGTGAATCCCACTGTTACAGAACTGCATGAGATGGATAAGGAGTTCTCCAGAGCTGCAGAGCAGTCCGAATCCCTTTACGGTGTAACCAATTATTTTCATCCTAACTTCCCTGGCCTTTTCTCTAAAATGGCAGAAAAAGGTCTTAAAGTTCACTTTATCCTTTCTGAAGATCTGGCAGATAAATTACATAGTGAAAATTATGGTGATTTTAACAAACTCCTCAAAAACAACTTGTTCAGTTTTTCCGTCTATCCCGGAAAACTGAATGTTATGTCCTTCATGTTCCATGATAATCATCTGATGATGCATATGCTCGACAAAAAGGAAAAATTTGATAATAAATATATTCTTTGCGAAAACGAAGAAGCGATATATTGGGCAAACGAACTGTTCGAGTACTATGAACAGAAATCAAGACCTATATCAGAACATATCAAACCTGATCTGGCAAGTGAGCCCCTTAAGACTTAATTTCAGTTTAAACCAAAAAAGCTTGAATGACTATTCCATAGCCATCTCAAGCAGATCGATGATATCCAGTATCTCGACCTTCGGTTCCCCACGTTTGAGGTTCGTCCTGCACAAAGGACATGCGGTTATAAGATAATCCACATCTTCTGGCATCTCCTCAAGTCTTCTCTTTGAGAGCTCCAGGGACAGTTCGGGATAACCTTTGAGCACACCGCCGCCTGCACCGCAACATCTTGCTTTTTCACGGTTGCTCTCCATTTCCTCAAGATTGGATACCGCCTTAATAAGTTCTCTTGGTGCATCAAAGACACCGTTGCACCTTCCCAGATGACACGGGTCGTGATAGCTGACCTTCAGGTCAAGTTTCTTCAGGTCCATCTCGGCCAGACGCTCAGCCAGGAATTCGGTTACATGGACAACCTTGAGGTCTTCCGGATAATCGTTCCTAAGAGCTGTAAAACATCCTGCACAACCGGTGATTACCGTATGTGCACCCGTCTTTTTGATCTGATCCAGGTTCTTTGATATAAGCTCTGACGGATCAGACCCGGTTCTCAGAAGCGGGGAGCCACAGCATACCTCTTCCTTTAGTACTGTCACACCGAACTTCTTCAGTATATCGAAGGTCCTCTTTGTAAGTTCAGGATACCTGTATGAACCCAGACATCCCGCAAAGAAGACGTAGTCCGCCTTTTCCGTGACATCCTTTGCAGATTCACCAAGCCAGTCCATCCTTTCCTTTTCCTCACCCAGAGCATTGCCAAGCTCATTTGCCCTGCCTGCAATATCCCTCTGGGCATCGGTCATCTTACCGTGGAGTACGAGCTGATGTCGGGTATTCTCCACAACCTCGGGAGGTGCTGCACCGGAAGGACACAGTTGCTCACAGAGTCCGCAGGTAGTGCACATGTTCAGGCTGTCGAGCACATCCTTATCCGCCTCAAGACCCATGGAGACACCATGTGCCACAAGCATACGTCCCCTGGCACTGGCGGATTCCCAGCCCACAACATCAAAGACCGGACAGACCGAACGACACGTTCCACACCTGACACATTTCAGTATTGAACGCATATCATGATCCATGCTCAGACCCCCATCTTACCCGGATTGAGTATTCCCTTCGGGTCGAGAGCCTTCTTGATCGTCATCATTACATCCAGGGCATTCCCAAGTTCAAGTTCAAGGTACTCGCTTCTTGCACCACCGACACCGTGCTCGGCGGTCACAGTACCACCCATCCTGATGGCAGTATGGTGTATCTTATCGGCTGCACTGTTGAGTTTCTCCCAGTCACCATCTTCTAGCACATCGATACACATTCCTGTGTGCAGGTTCCCGTCACCGATGTGTCCGTATGTCATGATCGGCAGGTCGAACTCATCGGATATCTCACGTACCTTGTGCAGCATCTGTGGGATTTCCTTTATGGGTACGCCGATATCCTCGCCCACGTATACACGGGTACGCAGAGGATCAAGGCGTGAGACCGCTGCCCCCACAAGCCTTCTGGCAGCCCATATCTCATCACGCTCTTCCTTGTTGGCTGCCGTCTTGATATCTATGGCCAGGGACTTGCAGACTTGCTCTATCATCTCGATTCCTTCATGCACGGAGTTCTCGGTACCATCCACCTCAAAGAGCAGGATGGCTCCCACTTCGGGAATTCCTATATGGGGGTCATAGGCATTGATGGCCTGAATGATATTACTGTCAAGTATCTCACATGCAGAAGGGATTATTCCCGAGGACAGTACCTTTACAACTGCCTTTCCGGCAAGTTCCGGATCCTCAAAGGAAGCAAGCAATACCGAGCGCTCCTGTGGCAGTGCCCTCACCTTCAGTGTGGCCCTGGTTATTATCCCGAGTGTTCCTTCAGAACCCACGAAAAGATCTGTAAGAGAATAACCTGCCACGGATTTCATGGTTTTTGAGCCTGTGTTTATAATTGTCCCGTCAGCCAGTACAACTTCAAGGCCAAGCACATAGTTGCGGGTGGTACCATACTTCACAGAGCGCATTCCGCTTCCGTTATTGGCAATGAGTCCGCCCAGTGTGCACATGGCAGAGCTTCCGGGATCCGGCGGAAAGAAAAAACCATAGGGTTCAAGTTCTGCATTCAGCTTCTCCTGGACGATCCCCGGCTCGACCACAACCTGCAGGTTATCAAGGTCCATCTCGACCAGATGGTTCATAGCCGACATATCAAGCACAATGCCACCTTCCACGGGTACTGCTCCTCCGGCAAGTCCCGTACCGGCACCCCTGGCTGTTATGGAAATATCATTATCATATGCAAGTTTCACTATCTCTGATACCTGTTCGGTGGTATCCGGCCTGATCACAAAATCAGGCATTCCCCTTATCTGGGAAGCATCACAAGAATAACAATAAAGATCTGCAGTTGAGGTGGAAACCCTTTTTTTACCAGCGATCTCCTGCAACTTTTCAAGTAGAACGGTATTTTGCATGGAATCAGTTTTTAACTAAGAATATAACATTTATACTTGTTGGTGATGGCAAAGCTTTACATCTACCTGCAACATTTAGCCAGCGATGACACGATACTTTGAGGTACTGCAACGGGACGGAGCCGCCCGTATCGGTAAGCTGATTTTCGGTGAGACCGCGCAGACCCCTTATATAATAGATACCAGGACCTTAAGCTCAGAGGACAGCCTGATAACGGATGCAGGGTCAGTCTGGGGATCAGGGTCTTTCGAAGAGGCAGAAAGGAATTTTAAAAAAATACGTGAAGCTGTTAAAGATAACTCACTGGTGATTCTGCCTCACCAGTCATACCCTCCTGAGGTCCCTGAGGAAATAAAAGACTCTGCAACATGCCGGTATGATCCTGACAGCGAGGGCCCCACCGGAGAAATATACAGACCCGGCTGCAGCTCAGATGCCAGGGATATGTATATCCTGGAAGGTGCCGGCTGTTTTGAGAACAATGCAAGGCAGTTCTTCAATGAACTGATTGAGATGAAGAAAGGTATTGCAGCTGATACCGCGGTCTATACACCCAATATCTGCCTGCCCGAAAACCTTGCCATGCTGATATATCTGGGAGTAGATATCGTTGATAATACAAAGGCCCTTGTCGCAGCCCACAGTGACATATTCCTCACAACAGCGGGCAGATTCTATCTTGATTCACTTACCGAGCTGCCCTGCAGGTGTGAAGCATGCGCGGGAACAAGTGCAACCGAGCTCAGGGAAATGGAAAAGAGAGAGAGAGCGAAGGTCCTTGAAAAGCATAACCTCAATGCTCTGGAATCAGAACTTGTACTTGTAAGAGAAAAGATACGTGCCGGCATGCTACGCGAATATGTGGAGGGACAGTGCAGGACACGACCCTGGCTGACAGCACTTTTGAGGCTCGCAGACAGTGAATATGAGTATCTGGAAGAGAAAAGTCCCCTTGCCAGATCCAACGAGATGCTGGCAAACAGCAGTGAATCACTCAGCAGGGTTGAGGTCGTAAGATTTGCACAAAGGATTCAACAACGCTACACCCCTCCTGAAGCAGACGTACTGGTACTGCTGCCATGCTCCGCAAAAAAGCCATATTCCATATCCAACTCCCACTGGAAGTTCATCAAAGCCATAGGAGATAAGCGCCGTTTTGTGCATGAGATCATAATAACATCACCCATGGGGATAGTCCCCAGGGAACTGGAGCTTACCTACCCTGCAGCACACTATGATACCGCAGTGACTGGCTACTGGGATGCCGAAGAGCGTGAATGGGTCGCAGGCTGCCTGGAAAAATATCTCAGGAAAAATAAGTACGGTGTCATTGTTGCCCATGTGGAGGGTGCCTACAGACAGATATGCGAAACGGTTTCTGAAAGACTCGGGATAGAGATGCTATTCACAGCTTCAGGCAGTGTGACATCCCCTGATTCACTCAAAAGACTGAGGGAAGAGCTGTCAAAACACACCGAAGGTCGGGCACGTAACGTGGAAGAGCGTAAGAAGGACATGATGCGCTGCCTTGCAGATTACCAGTTTGGCAAAGGCTCTGCGGAGATACTTGTGCCTGAGAGTTCAATAGTAAAAGGACCATTCCCCAAGTATCAGATATTTGAGGGAAAAAAGCAACTTGTCACCCTGATACCCCAGTACGGCACGCTTGCTGTCACCATCGAGGGCGCCGAGCGTATGATAGAATCCGGAAAATACATTGTGGAAATTGACGATTTCGTACCCAGGGGATCCCTGCTTGCACCCGGAGTTATAAAAGCGGATCCGCAGATCAGACCCGGTGATGAAGTATTTGTAAGCGGAAAGAAAGCAATATGTGTTGGCAGGACCGCCATGAGCGGGACCGAGATGCAGGAGTCAGGCCGTGGCGTGGCAGTCGACCTGCGTCATGTTAAAAAGGTAAAATGACAGAGTAGTAATAGGTGATACCGAAGACATGAGAGTTCGATACTTCCGGCCGCAGGATTTTGAGAAGGTAATGGAAATCGAATCTGAGGCCTTTGAAGAGCACAACCCCTTCATCTACATGAACTTTTATGAGATGAACAATGAATATTTCCTTGTCGCTGACTACAATGGTTATGTGGTGGGATTTGTGGCCGGCTACCAGATGTCTGAAACCGAAGGAAGGATCTTTTCACTTGCAGTAAAACAGGATTACCGGGGCTATGGAATCGGCACCCGGCTTCTGGAAGCTATAATGAGGGTTTTCAGGCGAAAAGCACTCAGATACGCAAATCTGGAAGTTCGGCTCAGTAATGTCAGGGCACAGAGCTTATACCGGAAAATGGACTTTATCCCCTGCTGGATCGAGCATGGCTACTATTCCGATGGCGAAGACGGCATAATAATGAAAAAGGTCCTGTCTCCACATATAAGAACAGGAGTAAGAAGGGTCCTGGGCAAGCCAGCACATCAGAGAGAATGGCCTGCCTTAAAGATCAGGAATAAGATTTAAGAGCTTTTAACAAGCCGGGCACTTGCTTTATGAGCAAGTTCCTGCATTCTGGAAGAAGTACCACCAAAGTCCGATACGTTGTTATTTCTTGAAATAGCGGATGCCAGATCATTTCCAAGCACGAATATAGCATGTTTGTGTTCGGCCTTACTCCGGTGAACATGCAGCGGACTTATGGACAGCGAATTGTACTCGCTAAACTCATCTTCTATTCCCATATGCTCGAAATGCTTTTTAATCTGAGCCATCAGAGCATGCAACTGTATAAGTTCATCTTTATGCATACCAACCAACCTTATAATAAGCTATGATAAACCTGAACTATGTTTTTGGGCACAGTCCAAATTTTGTACCGAGTTTTAATTTTCTTATATCGAAATAAAGGTATTTCCCCCGGAAATGGGGCTTAAGTTTTGATATATAAGAGTTTCGAATATATCTCAATGATTAATCATTTAGAAATAGAGAAAAGTTTGCGCACATTATAAAAAATAACAGTCATATAAAATAAATCTTGTGGTGCCTGCGCGCAGGCACCTTACAGAAAAATCACAGTGCATCAGCGGTAAAGACCTTCACGGATGCAGGCCTTTTTGTAACACTTCCCACCTTTGCACCAATCAGGTTCTCAATTCCTTTGTCTGCTGCAATGTCAAGTATCCTTTGCGTGACAACTCCGTCAAAGACCACACTCTTCACTTCGCTGTCATAATCCTTGAGGGTGCTTACAAGATCCCTTACAGCAGTCTCATTGACAACCTTATCCTTTGAATCCAGGAAGCGGGCACTGAAAGTTCCAAGCAGGTCATTGGCATGTGTCTTGAACTTCTTTCCTGCAGGAGAGACTTTTACGCTTATATCTGCTTT
Organism: Methanolobus zinderi; assembly: GCF_013388255.1. Lineage (NCBI taxonomy): Archaea > Methanobacteriati > Methanobacteriota > Methanomicrobia > Methanosarcinales > Methanosarcinaceae > Methanolobus > Methanolobus zinderi. The sequence goes on along the minus strand of NZ_CP058215.1, from coordinate 271,734 downwards.
CTTTGCTTCTACAGACTTTGGTTTTGACCTTTCACGTGAGTTTCTCTTGGGGCCTTTGCCCTCGGCTGAAGGAGGTATCTCCTTAACACCAACCTTCTTGACCTTCGGAGGGCCTACCCTCTTGATATCGGATCTTCTGTCCTTTCTCTTGGAGATACGTGATGTTTTTCCGGAATTATCTTCAGAATCCTTGATGCTGTACTTATCAATTACCTGTTCAACAGGAACTTTCTGCCTGAGGGATCTGATGATCTCTTTCTGCACAAGGTCTTCGACACTCTTGCCGTCAGGGGCACGGGCAATGTAGTCCACATTTGCTACCTGAACCATTTCCTTGACAATGAGTTCGCCTCCACGGTCACCATCTGTAAACACGGTCACAGTATCCTTCTTCTTGGTAAGGTCCGCAACCTCGGGAGGAACATTGGTGCCTCCGACACATACAGTGTTCTTTATACCGTAGCGGAGAAGGTTCAGGACATCGGCACGACCCTCGACAACGATGATAGCATCTGAATCAAACACCGCAGGTCCGCATGGAACCTTGTTCTTTCCGAAGAACTGCATCTCCTCGACCCTTACGGACTGGCGGACCTGGTCTGCTATCTCCTGTGATTCGGGCAGGTTCTCATCGAACATCCCGGTGAGAATGAATTTCGCCCTTTCTATTATCTGGTGCCTTTTGGTCGCCCTTACATCTTCCATCTGGGTGATCTCGATCTTCGCGCTGCATGGACCGACTCTGTCAATTGTTTCCAGAGAAGCTGCCAGAATTGAGGTTTCGACCCTGTCCAGGCTTGAAGGGATAAGGATAGTACCTCTTGTCTTGCCACCCTTGGCATTTACAACAACCTCGATCCTCCCGATCCTGCCGGTCTTCTGGAGGTCACGCAGGTCAAGATCTGACCCCAGCAATCCTTCGGTCTGGCCGAAAATAGCTCCTACTATATCAGGACGCTCAATTATCCCGTCAGCATTGATCTTGGAATGAATGATATATTTTGTAGTATCTGCATTTTGCATTTAGATTCTCCTTGAATTCTTATGTGAAGACATCTCAGGTCTTCGTTCAATGCAAAAATAGTAAAATCCGTTAACACTACATGTAGACATGTGAGACAGGCAGCACGAAGAATGTATTAACACCAGGAAAGGGATTTCCCATCTTTTAAAATATAAGTCAGGACTTATTAAATTGAAATATAAGACACCATTGCTAAACTACTTCTACTATATGCCCTTTTAAACCATTAGTTTAACATGTGCCGTGGTATCTAAGTTAACCACTCAAACATCCTGTACAGACATACTTAGCAGTTTTCCAAATCCCTCATCAAATCCCGATAGATATAACCTTACCTTGCACTTTGTATTTTCCTGCTCTCCCTGAGTTTATGATATGGTTTTACACGTAATGAATAATGATTATGATTAAACTATATTTGCATTATTTGGAAACACCCATAGCACGGGGCATTTCTGTGATCTTGATGTCGTATCAAGCATTGAATGTAACTAAACAAATGTTGTTACATAAGATACTATAATGCAAAGTCTTATAAACTTATGGGTGCGTAGCAAACGCACATTTAAAACATAGAACACAAGTTATCTTGACCTGTACGCGCTCTGAATACATCGGAGAGCAAAGAACAATCAATATAAGTGAAGTAGTTACAGATAAAGTTCAGACATGTACGAAAAAGAAACTGCAGACAGAAAAAAACTGATCATAGTGGGAGGAGGAGCTGCCGGCATGGCTGTGGCGACAAGTGTAAGACGCCATGGAAACTATGATATCACCGTATTCTCATCCGATTCCCATACAGCCTACAGCCAGTGTGGCATGCCCTTTGTACTTGCCAGGGAAATAGAGGATTTCAACTCACTTGTACTGAGGAAAAAGGAATTCTTTGAGGATATGGATATAGACCTGCGACTCAATACCACAGTGGATTCCATTGACCTGGAAGCCCGCACTGTTTCCACAGGCAAGAAAACATATACCTTTGACAAACTGCTCATTGCCACAGGCAGCAGGCCAGAAGTGCCCGGGAACCTGAGATCCGGAGCAGAACTGGATAACGTTTTCACTCTCAGGACACTCAGCGATGGAATGGAAATTGACCGGGCCATGGAAAAGGCAGAGAGCATCGTTGTTATAGGAGGCGGGGGGATAGGTGTCGAAATTGCCATTGCTGCTGCAAAGAGAGGCCTCAGAACGTTTCTGGTCAACCGCGGAACTTCCCTTCTATCACATAATATAGATCCGGATATGGCGGAGATCGTTCAGGAGCACATAGAGTCCCTGGGGGTAAGTGTCCTGACCGGAGAGACACCACAATCGATCAACGGCCAAAATAAAATAGAGTCTGTCACCATCGGAGGAGAGGATTTCCCTGCCGATATGGTAGTAATATCCACAGGCGTCTGGCCTGAGACAGAACTTGCATCTGATGCCGGGATAGAGATCGGCAGTACCGGAGGAATAATCGTGAACGATCATCTTCAGGTGAAAACAAAGCAAGGTTTTGACCCTGATGTCTATGCAGGTGGAGAATGTGTCCAGTTGTATGATTTCGTTACCGGTTCTCCAATGCTCAGCCAGCTTGCAAGCACAGCAAGAAGGATGGCCGGCACCATACGCGACAATCTTGTATCAAAACCCTCAGGTTTCGGATCCATTGTCAACCCCTGGGTAGCTGCTGTCGCAGAGCTGCAGGTTGGAACAGTGGGTATCAACACCAGGATAGCAAGGGAACATGGCATTGATATTGCGAGCGGGCTTGCCACAGGCAGCACCAGGGCAGGCTATTATCCCGGTTCAACAAGGATCTTTGTCAAATTACTGTTCAGTAACAGGGTACTGGTAGGTGCGCAGGTGATCGGTGGAGAGGGAGTAAAAGAGAGAATCGACGGGCTCTCCCTTGCCATAAAAAAGAAAACCACAGTTGATGAGCTCCTTGAACTCGAAACATGTTACACCCCACCACTTTCCACCCTGGAGGACCCAATGATATTTGCAGTCCGGGGAGCTCTTAAGAAGATACCCGGGAGTAAGAAGTGATAGAGATAGACGGATCCTTCGGAGAGGGAGGCGGCCAGATACTCAGAACCGCAGTATCCCTTGCAGCGGTGATCGGGAAAGACATAACTATTAAAAACATCCGTAAGAACCGCCCGAACCCCGGACTAAAGCCCCAGCATATGAAATCCATCGAGCTTGCTGCCCTTATATCCGGAGCAGGAGTCAGGGGACTTCATCCGGGTTCCACTGAGATCTGCTTCTCTCCAGTGGAAATAAAGGGGATTGATACGACAATAGACATCGGCACTGCCGGAAGCATCCCTCTGCTTTTACAATGTATTATGCCGGCAGCCTGTGCCTCTGACGGAAATATCAGCCTCAGGATACGGGGAGGGACAGATGTTGACTGGTCACCGTCCGTTGACTACCTGAAGCATGTAACCCTGAATGCACTGTCAGAAATGGGATACAGGGCCAGCATCAGGACCATTGCCAGAGGATATTATCCAAAGGGCGGAGGACTTGTTGAAGTAGTGATAGAGCCTGCAGGTCTTAAGGAATATCATTATTTCCGGGAAGAAGAGAACATTTCCGGCATATCCCATGCATCGAATCTGCCGGAACATGTAGCCCGAAGGCAGGCCGAATCCGCGAAAAGCCTTCTGAGAGAGCATGGATTTGAATGTGATATCCTTGTGGAGGACAACAACTACCTTTCCACAGGAAGCGGAGTGAACCTCTGGTCAGGTTTTATTGGTTCCGTGTCAACCGGAAAAAGGGGGTTACCTGCTGAAAAAGTAGGAAGCCGGGCTGCAAAGCAGATGGCTGCAAGCCTGCAATCGGGTGCTGCTGTTGACATTCATCTTGCCGATCAGCTCATACCATTTATGGGACTTGCGGGTGGCGGCTCGTTTACGACTACGGAGCTCAGCGGACATCTGAAAACCAATATATGGGTGACAGAACAGTTCCTTGATGTAAAATTCGAAGTAAAAGAAACAGACGGACTGATAGGTGTCCGTGTCAGATAAGTTTATTCAGGATTCCCTAATGCTGATATAATCAGCAGGTATGTTCTTTGCCAGAACGATATCGTCATTGACAACAACTATATCGATGCCATCTTCCTGGGCTGCTTCTGCATCTATCTCAAAGATCACCGGATTCTCGGTATGTATGGAAGCTGCCCTCATTGCCTTGTCAAATGACGTACTGAGATGTACGTAACACTGCCTGACAGGGATTATCCCGTTCTCAAGCAGCATATCTGCCTCTTCCTGGCTGACCCCGTAGTAAAGATAGGGAAGTTCATTCTCAGGATAGTCGGGTACAAGATCAACTTCAACGGAATGACCGTATCGGGCCCTGATAAAAGATCCGTCAATCTCATAGCGTCCTTTCCTGTCAGATTCCACAAGGGAGATCAGGCGTTCGGTGGTACCCCACTTGTAACGCTTTTTCATGATCTTGCAGAGGATATCCATATCCACCCAGCCCTGGGGATCAATTTCAAGACCAACGTCCTCAGGGAAGTGTCTCAATGCACCGGAAACGAACCTGCCAAGTCTTTCTTCCCTTTCATCATCCAGCACATAACGTCCTTCATTAGCACAGTCCGGGCATTGCTCGCCCCTGAAATACCCATGCTGTTCACATTTACGGATCATGATATCTTTCCAGATATATCTTATAATTAATATAAGTTGTCAAAAAGAGTCGGTCTCGTAATAAAAGTTTGATAAACTATTACCCTCTGTAAAGAACAAAGGTTTTAAAATGGATCGTACATCTTAGTCTCTCAGGTATTAATATGGACGAAGTTACTGAGATATACGATAAACTTGGAGACATCATAAGTCAGGAGGAGTTCCGCAAAAAGGTCGACGAGAAGGTTGACCAGATGAGCGGATTGTGTGATATGCGGACCGCAGCAATGCTGGTAGCACACGATCTGGGAGTCAATGAAACGGAAACCTCCGTACAGAAAATAGCCGACATCACACCTGAAAGCGGAAATGTAAGGCTCATCGCAAAGGTCATGTCAGTCTTTCCTGCAAAGGAATTCAACCGCAATGACGGCACCATCGGAAGGGTTGCAAACCTTATTGTTGCAGATGATACGGGATCCATACGCCTGACACTCTGGGATGACAAGGCGGACCTCGTCAAGACAGGTGATATTGAGATCGGGCAGAACTTCCAGATAAGCGGTTATGTAAAGGAAGGATACTCGGGAATCGAGGTCAACATAGGGAACAACGGAATACTCTGCGAGAGTGAAGAGAAGATAGAGGCCTGTGTCGACTGCACGAAGATCGAGGATGTCAAGAATGGCATGGGGGATCTGAACCTCAAGGGAAAGGTACTTGATATCTCCGAGGTCAGGACGTTCAACCGCAAGGACGGGTCCACAGGAAGGGTATCAAACATCACCATCGGTGACGATACCGGTAAAATAAGGGTTACCCTCTGGGATGAGAAGACCGAACTGGCAACCGGAATGAACACAGGCGAGTCCGTGGAGATAATCAATGCATATGCCAGGGAGAATAACTTCACCCAGCAGGTGGAAGTCCAGGTAGGAAGCCGTACTGTCCTGAAAGCGATTGACGAGGATGTGAACTACTCCGAGAACTTCACACCCATATCCGACATAATCCCAGGTGAGCCATACTCTGTCAAGGGATCTGTTTCAGGTCTTGGCGAACTCAGGGAATTTTCCCGTGACGACGGTACTGTGAACATGGTGTCCAACATCTATGTATCAGATGACACCGGCAGGATAAGGGTTGCACTATGGGGTGATCATGCATTACTTGTGGATGAGCTTGATATCGACACAGAGATTGAGATCATCGACGCATTCTCAAAATCAGGGTTCAACGACGAGATAGAACTCAGTGCCGGAAACAGGACAAGGATCGTCGTACTGTGAAAACAGATATTTCAGGAACATCCGTCTGAAAGGATGTTCAAACTTTATTTTTCTTATATTATAGTGTAGACCTTAATTCAATATCTCCTGTCTTACAACTATCAGACTTTTTCTTATATGACGTGTACTCAAATTTCCTTGCGCTGAGCTAAAGCAAGCTGAAGACACGTATTGTATACAAACATCTATAAATACCATTAAGGCAACATTTTAATTGTGGACTATTAGTGACCTGCTCCTTACTTTCGATCTTAGAGGATGTGGATGGTCTTGAATACTCAGAGGGATCTGGAAACCGACGTTTCGATAAGAGAGATACAAAACGAGATGACGGTTAAAGAGGCGATGACAAAGGAGATCTTTGTCATGAACGCCGATGCAAGTGTTCTTGAAGTTGCAAGGGAGATGGCCGACCATAATGCCAACAATATAATCGTTCTTGAAGACGGTGACAGTGTGGGCATTATCACGGAAAATGATATTGTTTCCAAAACAGTGGTCAGGAACATACTTCCCGCGGAGATGCTTGCCAGGGACATAATGTCGTCTCCTATCATATCCATAAAACCTTCTACCGGTATCATAGAAGCAGCCGAACTTATGATCAAGTCCGATATACGCAGGCTCGCTGTAATGGAAGGGAATGTAATACTGGGTATGATCACGGATAGAGATATATTATCCATATCTCCCGGACTGAATACCATTCTTGTGAACCTTATCGAAATGAATCGCGAAAGGGATTTCCTGCAGGAAACAGATGTTGAACGTGGGATCTGCCAGCGTTGTGGTGCTCTTACCGACAACCTGACAGAAGTTGACGGAGTACCCATGTGTGAGGACTGCAGAGAGGAAGAAGGTTACTACGACTAGTTATTGCTGGTCGGTTTAGATCAAAGGACACGTGAAAGCTGGTGAAACAGATGTCTGCCTCGATATATTATGAAAGATACAGTGTATCGGCCTATAAAGCAATCAAAACTATTTTTAGCGATCTTACAAAAAAAGCGGTGTTTACAAAAAACACATGCATTGGCGGCAGACACGATGGTTTATCTGTGTTTTGAAAGTCTTATCTGCTACATATCTTCCTGATAGAAAGACTTGAAGGACAACTAAAGGTCTGGATTTTTGAAGATATGTAGTGGAGTAGCTTACGCGATTTACGGATAAACCTCAACTCCCGAGGGGTTGGTGGTTACTTGAAAATACAAAGAAAAAAAAGCATTCCCGGTCAGGAAAAAAAGCTGATCAACCGGAAAATGAACATATTGAAAGGTAAGGTCAACCGGAAGGACCCGAAGATGATGAGCATTGCAGCAACCATGGATTTTGGTCCGGTTGACTTCATGGCCCATATATCCAGGCACAGAGGCGATATCATGATGGTTGCAACCGTGGAACCGGTAACTCTGCAGCCTACTGCTACTATCATCAATGCTGTCAGGTTAATGAGCGTTGCAGGCATCAGAAGAATACCCGTAACAAATGCGGGAACAAATCGTCTGGAAGGTATGATCACATCAATCGATATTATAGATTTTCTTGGAGGCGGAAGCAAGAAGCTGCTGATAGAGAAACATTATCAAGATAACTTCCTCATAGCAATGAACGCGGAAATCCGTTCGATCATGTGTGATGAAGTAATATATGTGAACAGAGAGGCAAAGATTGCAGACGTCATCAAGATCATGATAGAGAAAAACATCGGAGGAATTCCAGTTGTAAACGAAGCAAAAGTTGTATGCGGAATCTGTACTGACAGGGATTTTCTGGAACTGATCGCAGGGATTCCTGCAAACAAGTCCATAAGTCAGTATATGAGCAAAACAGTAGAGGAAACACCATCTGATTATACTATAGAGGATGCTGCCAGGATAATGGTGGAAAAAGGATATTCACAGATACCTGTCATGGAGGGCGGGATGCTGCTTGGTATTGTAACAGCATCTGACATACTTGAATATATAGCCACAGGCCATGCATTTGAAAAAATGGTCACGGGCAATTTCCATGAGGTCATGAAAGAAACTGTGGGTTCCCTGACAAAAAGAGAGACCATATTCGTTACCCCGGATGTTGATCTGGGAAGAGCGGCACAGATAATGATCAGTAGCGGAGTCAACTCCCTGCCGGTCATGGAGAATGGTGTTTTTTGTGGAATCGTTACCTCAAGGGATATCCTGAATGCGATATCCGAATGATTCGGGAAGATAATTAATTTTAGAAATGGAGGAACAACATGAATGTTGGAGACATTATGAGTTCACCGGTCTATACCATAGAACCGGAAGAAAATGTGGCACATGCAAGACGACTAATGCTGAAACACAAGATAAGCACTCTTGTGGTTATCAACGATGGAGAGATGGTCGGCATTGTGACCAAGACAGACCTGAGTAAAAGGCTTGCACAGGCCGAGCCCATGTGGCGCAGGAGGCCTATTGACAAGGTCCCGGTAAACATGGTGATGAACGATGCTCCGATATCGATCTATCCTGAAGCTTCGATCAGTCAGGCAAGCGACCTGATGCTTGAAAACGGAATTAATTCACTTGCAGTTGTAAAGGACAATGTTGTCGGAATAATCACAGGTACTGACATAATGAAGTACGTGTCTCAACAGGAGATGGATACAAAAGTTGAAGATGTAATGGGTGATGATCCCATATTCGTGCACCGTCACCATACAATTAACCATGTGATGCAGGAAATGGAAAAGAACGAGGTTAACAGGGTGATCGTGGTAGACAATGCCGAAGAGGCCGTGGGAATAATCACTACAAGCAATGTAGCCCTCAACGGCATAACCGATAATGAAGGAAAGCTCTCTTCAAAGAGCATAAAGATGGCAAGAAAATCTACCCCTGCAGGGGAGAAGACCTACAGATACGTCAAGGAAGTACCACTGGTGGCCGAAGACATAATGTCTGAGCTGCCATCAAGTGTCAATATTGATGATACGGTTGTGCAGGCTGCAAAGACCATGATAGAGGAACATGTGATCGGCCTTCCGGTAGTCAATAATGATAATCTGGTGGGAATGATCAGCAGAAGAGATATCCTCAAAGCCGTACAGTGAAGAGACAGAGAATGCACCAGTTGATTGAATTTGATTATAACACGGAGGGAAAACAATGGAAGTAAGAGAAGTAATGACAGAACCTATGTACATTGACAAGGCAGACACGCTTTCCCATGCACTTGACGTAATGGAAAAGAAGGGGACAAGAAGGCTTCTTGTCACTCATAACGATAAACTCCTTGGAGTCCTTACAATGAGGAATATCACAAAAGAGCTTGGAACCCGTAAGAAGGGGAACAAGCCGGCTTCATCCCTTCATGTGGCAACAGCGGTATCAGAGAACTATGTAAAGGTGCTTCCGGACACAAAGCTTGACGATGCTGTCACCCTCATGGTAAAGAACGGCGGGGTGATAGTTGTCTTTGAGAACGATGAGATACTCGGATGGGTCACTCCGACAGAACTTCTGCAGAACAACAATCTAGATGGCTATGTTGCGGAGGTCATGCATAAAAACCCCATTGTTGCCGGACCCGCAGATCGCGTCAGCCATGTCAGACACCTGATGCTTGACAATAATATCGGAAGGGTGCCTGTTGTGGAGGGTGATAAACTGGTAGGTATAGTCACGGAAAAGGACATCGCAAAGGCAATGCGTTCCTTCCGTGATGTGGTCGAAGGCAGCAAGCAGGATTCACGTATCAAGAACCTCATTGTCGAAGACATTATGAGAATAGGTGTCAAGACAGTTTACACCAACACTCCTACAAGCGATGTTGCCAAACTCATGCTTGACAACAATATCGGCGGAGTCCCGGTTGTAAACCTTGAGGACCAGATGGTGGGACTTGTCACACGGAGAAGTATTGTCAATGGCCTTGCCCAGTAAAGTGTAGTAAAACCATGACAGATAAAAATGGAATAGACATTGAAAAGGCGGCGGAGTTTCTTGATCTGCCGCCGTCAAGATTTTCCGGACTTCTCGAAAAAAGGACCATAATCCACAACTGGGACGAATATCAGAATCTTTTCAGGTTCGATAGTCATGTTTCCGGCATAGAGGAAGGCAGTGTGCTCATCGTAAAAGATGATGGCTTCGAGCTTATCAGGGGCTTTCCCAAGATAAAAAGGGCTATGACGCTTGTTCCTTCCATCGAGAGGAATTTCAGCGAGGCAGGGTCTGTAATTGTTGAAGAGAAGATGAATGGTTACAATGTACGTGTTACCGAGTACATGGGAGAGCTGATCGCCCTGACACGCAGCGGTCATGTCTGCCCGTATTCCACAGAACGCGCACGTCATCTGTTAAATCATGATTTCTTCGAGCAACACCCGGAACTTGTGATCTACGGGGAGATGGTGGGACCGGATAATCCATACGTTCCAAAGGATATCTATGGTCTGGAATCCCTTGATTTCTTTGTTTTTGACATAAGGCACAAAACAGATGGCAAACCGCTTCCTGTTATGAAGCGACGGGAACTTGCCGGGAATTACGGTTTCACCCAGGTGAAGCTTTTCGGAGAATTCGATATTCAGCAAGCATCTGCAGAGATCACTGAAATAATCAGGGAACTTGGTAAAACAGAGCATGAAGGAGTTGTTATCAAGGATCCCGAAATGGTATTGCAACCAATTAAATACACGTGTTCGGAAGGTAACAATGCTGACCTGAGACATGCATTTCGCTTCTATAACGACAGCGGAAGAGACTATATGTTCCCAAGGGTCGTAAGAGAGGGATTCCAGTCCTTTGAATGGAATGAGAGTGAGGAAGAACTTAAACAGCGTTGTCTCAGACTCGGGGAAAGTATACTCCGACCCATGATACAGTCCATCAGGGAAGTGGAAAACAATGAGCGTATTTCCGAGGATGTCCGCATACGTGTGAAAGACAGGGACACCATAGACAGGTTCAGGTCCTATCTTGAGAGACTTGGTGTTGATGTAGTCTTCAGCGAGCCTGAAAGAGTTGGTGATGAATACCTGGTAAGGATCAATAAAGTAAATCAAAGTACAACCGATAAAACAAAGAGTATACTCGAAGGTCAGCTATGGTCATGAAAAAGAAATATATCTAAAAAGACTTATCGTAAGACCATAATCGAGGAAGCTCACATGACAAAGATAACTATAATCGGTAGTGAAAAAAGCGGAAAGACCACCCTTGCGGGAAAACTTGGTAAAAAGGGCAGTGTCTCCGACATCACGATGTATGATTTTTCCAAGAACGAACAGGTGCTCACAACAATCGATGCAACCGGATACCCGACATCACCAAAGTCACTCGTCACCGCCCTGAACCTTTCTGATATCGCTCTTCTCTGTGTGCCCCCGGAAGGACTTGACCCCGTGGCAGCAGAATGTATTATCGCACTGGATCTGCTGGGATATAAACACGGAATAGTGGTCCTGACAAAATCAGACCTCTCCTACCCCCTGGCCCTTGAGGAACTAAAAGAGAAACTACAGAAGATTACAATAGGGACCGCCCTTGAGAGCTGGGATTACCATACAATCTCCACCACTTCCTTTGAAGGCATGGAAGAGCTCAAAGAGAAGATATACGATGTCGATGAGAAGGTCACGGCTGAGCAGGAGCAGAAGAACGATCTTCCTCCCCGTGTGATCATCGACCAGTCTTTTAATGTTACAGGTATAGGATGTGTTGTTCTCGGTGTAGTGGATCAGGGAACCATCAACGCAAAGGATAAGATGGTCGCATATCCGGCAAAGAAGAATCTCGAGATCCGCTCCATACAGATGCACGATGAAGACGTAAAGAGCGCCCCGACAGGTGCGAGGGTCGGATTGGCGTTAAAAAGCGTGCAGTCCAAGGACATAGAAAGAGGGTTTGTGATCTCAAACGATGAGATCGTGACAACAGATTTTGCACTTGAGTGTACACTTTCACAGCTAGCCAGGGAATTCGAGGCAGGGGACATGCTACATCTTTATGTCGGGCTGCAGTCCTCTCCTGTAAAAGTGACGGATATTCTTGAAAACGGAGAGAGCGTGGAAAAAGCAGTACCTGGAAAAACATATAACCTGAAGCTTGAAGGCTCAAAGGAAATAGCCTACAGTAAGGATGACAGGTTCTTACTTGCAAACCTTGATGAGAAACAGAGGTTTGTCGCTTCCGGGTACAGCCAGTAAATTATTTCTTTTTGGGAAGCAGGTGTTTTGAACCCTCAAGTATTGAGGGTCTCTCAACTGCTTTTGTAAGCTGCACATTTTCAGGCAGGTCCGTGAGGGTTGGCTGCTGTATTGCAGTTGAGGAGCTTTCAATCGATGTTCTCTCAACTGTAAAGCCGGAGTCACTCTTTGTGAAGGACGCTTTAGCAGTGCTCTCCGGAGTAAAACCGGAAGCTTTGTCGGGTTCTGCTGTGCTTTCTTTACCTGCACCCCTGAAAAGACCTGATTTTGTGTCCCTTTCCTTTGCCTTGGCACCTTCATCTTTACCGTGTATGTAATTCTCGCGGGCAAAGTCCCGAAGGTCATACTCCTCGGCAAATCCGTAGAGCTTATTTAATTGCTCCTGAACCCAGCCTATTTCCGAGTGCCTGTGGTAACCTACCTCGTATCCGAGCTTATAGGAAACTTCTGCAAGATGATCCTTGTCTTCTTCAGATATCTTCTTGCTTTCTTTATCTCGCTTGAATAGTCCTACCATTGCTAACTACCATTATTCCAGATATCCTTCGACCTTGAGCCCGTTTTCCGAAAAGCTTACCGAACGCATATTACAGTCATGCCTTGTGCCGCGCATCTTGATAAGCTGGATGGCACGTGTCATTGTCTTGTCATACAGGAAGTTGTGCATGAATATAACACCATGTGCGGCAAACTGTTCGGTGGAATAGGCTGTGGGATCGGTCATTTCAGACAGGAGGACTGTGGTACAGCCCAGTTTTTTAAGGTTTCTGACAAACCTGCTCATCTCTTTTTCCTGGAGAGAGAAGTCGTTTGTGGTGAATCTGATAGCTGAAACCGAGTCAATTACAAGGCGCTTAACATCATATTCGGAAACATATGCTGCAATTTCCTTGAATACCATTGAAGGAGACGGTGCCTCACTTTCAATGGATGTCCTGCCTACATTATAATCAGGAGTGATGAACTCGTTCACCTCATCCATGTATCCGTACTCCATCCTCGGACCAAGGTCTGCAAAGAGAAGTTTCTGAGCCTTTATGAGTGCAGGGATATTCATTGAAAAATTGGACATATCATCGATGATGTTCTGCGGACACTCAAGCAGGGTGCAATACAGGCCTACCTCACCCTCTGCTGCCCCGCTTGCAAGGAACTGAACACCAAATGTCGTTTTCCCGCTGCCCGGAGGACCGCTTAACACATAGACCCTCTCTGAAAGAAGGCCTCCCTGTACCAGCTCATCAAATCCCTCAATTCCTGTAGGTATCCTCATAATACTTCCTCGTGAATAACTAGACTAATATAGTTTTATGTGTATTATAATGTTGCTATATATTTTAATGTATCGGATATTTTTTATAAAATATAGTATAAATAAACACCTATACAAATGTCAGAATCCACAACAAGATTTCAGATAAATAAAAAAGACCTACTCTGGTCTGCAAAGACCTTTGCTGCATCGCTGATGATAGCACTTGTGTTCAGCATGATCCTGTACTCTTTCACAATGACATTATCAGAGCCAGCACCTGTTAATGATGCCATCACTTCCACGGCCTCTGCTGCAACTGCCAAGGTAGTGGTCACTGCCGAGTATATCAGTCCCATGTGGGCTATCTTCATCTTCAACAGCCTGGCCGTGTTCAGCGCTTCGGTTGGAGCAGGTCTGTTCCTGCTGATACATCCGTTACTTGTCAGGGATATAGAAATGAGGAAAGGTAGCAAAGTATACACATTTATTTCCATAAGTTTCGAAAGACTGCTGATGCCGCTAAACAGACTACTGCAAAAGGTCGTATCATCCAGGGACCCTGATTTTGCTTCCATGCATAAAACAGGCCAAAAAGAAGAGGGAACTATATGGCAGTACTGCGGTTACGGAAAGGATGACTATCGCATGCTGGCCTATATGCTCCCGTACATCGTCCCTGTAATGATACTTGTTGTGAACGGTTTTCTCATGGGTATACTGCTTGCCTTCTTTGTTTTCAACGGAGCACTGACAGGTTTCCAGTTATTCGGAGAGGAGGGAATCATAGTCGGAATGCTGTACAATGTCGCATATTTTGTGATCTCCATCATACCACACGGAGTTATAGAGATTCCCGCCATCCTGCTTGCCGCGGCAGTTGGGCGCAGGTTCGCATATATCCAGTCTCATGAGATCATGAACAAAGGACTCTTTCTAGGAGACAGCATCGAAAGCCTGAAAAAAGACGTATCAAGGGTGATTGGAACAGTCAGGGAATATTTGAATTCCCGATACCTGTGGAAGATGTTTGGGCTAATGGTAGTTATGCTGTTGATTGCGGCATATATCGAGACCTATGTAACCCTTGAGATCATTGAAAGGGTTATGTCAGTGCTTGATGATTTTGTGGAAAAGGTGTTCCTCTGATATCACACTTACTTTTTTACTTATTTTCCCTGAAATCTGCCATTGCAGATGCAACATTTTTCAGCAGCTGTGCAGCCATATCCTGGGATGGCCATGAACCAAGACCACAATCCGGACCCGCATATTTGATCCTGTCATCAAACATCGAATATGCCTTTTCAAGTCTTTGTTTTATGACCTGAGAAGTTTCCATCTCTGTTACGATCTCTTCCATATGGGTCCGGTCCTTCCAGACATTGGTATTGTACTTCTCGTTGAGTACCGCAACAAGATTGAAGACATCGGTCCTTGCAATACCGACCCTCATGTAGGAATCACTGTCTTCGAGTTCTTTTTTGTCTATCAGATCAAGATATGAGGGAGTTGCTGCTGATTCCACGCCTATGACATTGATATTGTCAGCCTGGCATGCAAGTTTGTAATGCAGGGGAGAGTGCAGATGAACCTCAACATCACAACCTGCCTTTTTCGCAGAGCTGCATGCGGTGTCCATGCCTTTTATAAGGTCGCTGTCCGAAAACATTACCTGCGGGTTTATGCCTATGCTCGGCTCATCAATGGAAACGGTTTTTATATTGAAATTCTTTGCACTGGAGAGTGAATTCTTCACAAAACGGTCAACACTTTCCGCAAGCAGGTTAAGTATATCAGCATACTCCGTGCCTCCGAAATCCTTGAGATAGAGTTCAAGGGGACCGGTTACGCAGACACGTACATCAAGCTTTTCTCCATGTTCTTCCTTGTATGCTTTAGCAACGAACTCGATTGCTTCGAGCTCGATGATACGGGCATCGTTAAGTTTTACCTTGAAAGGTTCTTCGCTGCAATCGGGATCTCTGATGATGGACAGGAATTGCTCGTTCATATCCTGGTATTGAGGATATGTTGGCACTTCCACACCGGCCTCTACTTTCTTCATGAAAGCATCGTTTATTGTACTGAACAGCTCTTCATCATTTTTGTTTTGAGAGAACTTACCTGCCATCCAGTCTTTGGTTCTGCCTTCAGGAAGAGGAAAACTGCCTATATCATCAAAGATTATCTCTGTCATGCCAGCATAGTTATACTGTATTTCACTTATAAGTTTTGAGTTATGAGAAAACTCGTCCTTCTATTCGTGACTACGAGCATCATTGGATTTCCGTGAATATCTCGTGTATGTTCCCGTCAGGGTCCGAGAACAGGGCCGTTCTCTGATTCCATGGCATGTCTCTGGGTTTTTGGACAGGAGTTCCTCCGTTTGAAATTATATGCTCGTAGGACCTGTTCAGATCACTTGCATCCTTACACCTGAACGCCAGTTCAAAGGACTGAGCTGTACTTTGTTTTTTGTATTCATTGCTATATTCATACATGACTTCCCTGGTGCAAATAGCGAACCTTGTTCCCTCATTTTTGAATTCCACATATCTTCCCAGATCGTTTTCTAGCTTAAATCCCAGGACTCTATTGTAGAACTCCTTCATCGGTTCCATATCATCGGTCCATATTGTTATCAGATCTACCCTTGCTTCCATTTAACCACATGTAAAACTACACATCTATTAGCAAATATATGTTCTCAAAAACCAGATAAAATAAAAAGAGCAGAAATGTATCAATAAAAAGAAAAGATATCGGGCAAGTGCCCGAGTAAAAATATTTCAGGCTTCTTCAGGTGTTGGCAGGGTCAGGAGAACACCAATATTCTCAAGAGCCTGTGAGACCTGTTTGAAGGCACTGAAGAACTCCTTGACATGTGTTTCTACATCCTCTGCCATTGGCTCGGAGGCAAACCATATCTCCTTTTCAGTATTTCCACGGCTCAGGGAAACACAGGCAAGCATGTCACCCTTGGTCAGCCTGTAAACCGAGTTGACACCCGTTGGTGTTACCCAGGAAGGATGCAGTGTCTTGAGTTCGTCCACAAACCTGTCCCAGTTAACGGTTGCAGATGCTTCAAGGTTCAGCTTGAAGATCGCACGGTCACCGGTAACTTCCCGTTCCAGACTGCCTATAAGCTTCCTGTACTGTGGGTCGGATTCTTCGATGGTGAATTCTTCCTCTGCAAGCTTCTCAGCCTCATCGTTAAAGAACGGTGCCAGGTGGACCGTGTCAGATGGCTGGGTTGCAAGGGAAACTCCGAAGAAGGCAATTCCGCTCAAAAACATTCCGATGATGACACCGTGGTTTGCAAGCAGCGGACTGATTGCTGAAAGTGAGCCCATTGCCAGCAGGGGTGTGCTGGAGTAGTCGATCACGGTGAAGGATATCTGTGCCAGTGCACCCACAACAAGTCCTGCAAGAGCGCCTTCCTTTGTCGCACGCTTCCAGTACAGGCCTCCCATCAGAGGGAAGAAGTATGATGCACTTGCAATGAAGGTCGCGATGTGTATTGCCTCGATGATACCCTGGATGTAGAATGACAGGACAGTTGCAGCGGCGATGATTATCAGTACGCTGATCCTGTTGACTGCCATCATTTCCTTCATGGTTGCATCGGGTTTTATGTACCTCTGGTAGATGTCACGTGAAAGACATGAACCACCTGATGTTGCAAATGTGTCAGCAGATGACATTGCAGCAGCGGCCAGACCCACACCTGCAAGACCGATTCCAAGAGGTGTCAGGGTCTCTGCTATGAAGACCAGCAGTGCCGGTTCTGCCTGCGCCATGGCTCCCATACCGATCTCAGCCATGGAAGCGGGAATTTCAGGGTAGATGTGATTCAGGGAAACGGCAATTACCGTACATACCACACCGAATATCAGGAAGATAAAGAAAGAACCAAGTACCATACCAATTCTTGCGGATTTCTGGTCCTTTGCCGCCCATACCCTCTGCCAGGGATCCTGTTCGGTGACCCATCCAGGTATTATGGCGATCAGGAAGACTATTGCAGCAAATATTCCGAATATTGCAGGGTCACCTGCAGGCAGACCGAAGTTGAATACATCCCACCAGTCAGCCGGGACACTGCCAAAGAGCTCGGATGTGCTTATGGCGGCTGTATCTCCAACGCCTGATGTAGCTGCGTTCACAACTACCACAGCGGTTATGATAGAGAATGTGGCCAGCAGTAAAAACTGTACCATATCGGTCCAGATTACAGCGGAAAAACCTCCAAGGGTGACATACAGGGAAATAGCGATAGCAACTATGGCTGCGGCATATATCGGATCGAGACCGAAGAATATGCTGAGCACAAGTGAGAAACCTGTGATATCGGCCACTGCAAAAAGAACCATGACAATAGCGATGATGATTGCAACAGGTGCGCGAATGGCGCTGCTGTATCGCTGTTCAAGCAATTCCGGCTGTGTGATGGCCGGCAGGTGTTTGATCTTACCCACGAGCACGGCAATGAGTAATAAAGCCAGGATGTTCGGGGCAACGAACTCCCAGACAGAGCCCATACCAAGCAACATGTACAGACCGATGACCGCAAGGATACCTCCCGCCGTCATCCACGATGATGCTGCTGAGAAACCAATGGCCAGCGAACTTACCTTACGTCCTGCAAGCCAGAAGTCGGTCACAGACTTTTGTTTCTTTGAAAAATACACTCCTATGGCTATCAGTCCAAGCAAATAGACTGCCATCAGTATTATAAAGATCATATAATTTTCCATAACTACAACCTCTCTTATTTTTGTCAACCCGTTTTTTGTGTAAAGCGGGCCGAAGCTTTGGATATTATTGATATATTCCTTATATAGGGAACTATATAAGGGTTTTCAGAAAAAGAAGTTTAAAGCCGGACAAGTTTATTTGAGCTCCTTCCCGGAAGAGTGGCTATAGGATAATCTGTCTTTGAACTATGTTGCCAAAATTAAGTTGATTATGATTTTTTAGAAGTAGATTTATATATACAATGTGAAATATTATTGGCTATTGTTTGTCAAATGGTTTTAAGAGCTCATAAGAAGTTTATTTTTGACCTTGAAAGCAAAACGATATTAGCATAAAACAACTTTCCCTGATACATGACCCTTGAACCGGTTCACATAAAAGAGATACACGATCTTGTGACACGCATCGATTCATGCCTCAGCAAGGATGACCCTGAGAACGATGACACGGACAGTGTAGCCGATATCCTGAAACTGCTAAGAGAACTAAAACATGAGGGAAAGACCGTTCTCAAAGCCATCGGAAAGGTGAAACGCGGCAAGGTGAGCATTGAAAGAATGCTCGGATCGAGTGACCCATTTAGTATCAGTTATGCATGTGACAGCGGAAGCACTACAGCAAGGACATTCGATAATGGACTTTATGTTGATTTCTGCCATTGTGCCCTGGCATCCAGTCCCACGGACCTGGAGATTCACAATATGCGCACGATCGTTGCTGCCACCTATACCGCAAGCAGAAGGGTGACCATAGATACAAGCAGCCACTGGGAGTTCTTTGACGAAGGTGCCGGACGCAAGCGTATAATACGCATCCAGCCGGGTATCCTGAATAAGAAGACAAATGATATGCTACATGATATAGCACTCTATCTCTGTGAATCTGAGCA
Source organism: Methanolobus zinderi (assembly GCF_013388255.1). Classification (NCBI taxonomy): domain Archaea; kingdom Methanobacteriati; phylum Methanobacteriota; class Methanomicrobia; order Methanosarcinales; family Methanosarcinaceae; genus Methanolobus; species Methanolobus zinderi. The sequence goes on along the minus strand of NZ_CP058215.1, from coordinate 252,688 downwards.
CCTTCTGTGGATGCTTGAGAGGATGCAGGACAAGAGTTTCCTTATCATGGATGGTCCGATCTATCCCAAACGCCTGATGTACTGGATGGTGGTGGCTTCCGAGGATATCCGCATACGTACCGATTCTCATAGTGAGAAGGTGCTCCAGAACTATATCGATATCATGGACCACCATATAAACAAGCAGAAGCCTCTGGTGGGTTTTGTGAAGAATCCCGAGGATATGCAGATAATGCAGGCCCTGAAAAAGCAGGAAAAGGAAATGGACCTGCCTTGGATACTGGATGCCCAGTTCTTCAAGAATGCCCTGTCTCCCGAGAAGGCAGGCATCAGGGGGAAGACTGCCAGAAAATACATTACATATACAAACTGGTTCCTGCAGCCAAACCAGTTCTATGAGAAGATGATCAGCACCACATCACCCCTGGTCAGGGACAGGCTCACGCACGAATTTCCGGCCGAGGATTATGCACTTGCCTTTTTCATGGTATTCGTGCCTTCCATGAACACAATTTTCAAAATAGAATCACCTTATGGCCTCGTAAAAAATGAGGATATGCGAAACCTGATCACAAGAAAAGTGCTCTATGACATTGCACTAAGCGGCATACCAAAGACACTGGCAAAGGCTGACTCTGTTGCAAAGATCCAGCTTTCCGAAAGGCGCCAGATAATTGACAGGTTCAGGAATTCAAGGATAGACACCAGCTATAACGATATCAGATGGGGCGAAATGGATGAGAGATGAGGACATACTTGCTTTTGTTCCGAAAAATGAGGAAAACGGATCAAAAGGCAGCAAAAAGGAAAAAGAAAGACACCTTTCCCTGAAGGATGAATCCGCACAGGAATACCAGCAGGAAGAAAGCGACTTCGAGGACTATGAGCCGGAAATGGAGATTGATGCTCCGGTAATAGAGAACGGATTTGAGAACGCTTTCGGGATAATCACGACAGGTATCGATCCGCTGGAGATCACCGAGGCCGGGGCAAGGATCACAGGATACATAAGCACATCCCGGCGCAGTGATATTCGCCTGGGTACTTATGTGATAGTTCCATACGGGGATGAAGACCTGTTTGCGAGGATATGGAAACTGCAATACCTTCAGGAGTACGCCGTGGATGATGCAACTGAGATCCACTCCCGCAGGATGCTGCGCTTCAATCACACCGACGAGGTGGACTACAAGTTCCTGGCATACCTTGACCCTATCTGCATCCTCTATGAACAGAACACATCCGATGGCAGCTTCCTTGCCAGAAGGATGGGGGACAGGATACCCCGCCCGAACACACCCATTCTCCCTGTTACCGAGAAACTGAAGATACAGACAGGACTCAACATACCTGAAGAGGGCATCTTCCTGGGACACCTGAGTGTCGGCGGAGAGCTTGTAAAAACACATGCTGTACCTCCCACAGTTCCCTATTACCTGAGAAATGACTACTCAATGGGTGATCCCCTGATCTTCAGGCACATGTTGGTCTGCGGAAGTACGGGTACCGGAAAGACCTTCCTGACCAAGAATATCCTGCGCCAGTTCATGAGTGAGGATAACAGGTACAACCTGCGCGGCTCACCGGAAAAGAAGAATCCCTGCCTTGTGATAATGGATCCGCAGGATGAATACTCCCAGCTATATGAGGACAATCCAGATCTCACATCCGATGATGATTTCATATTCGGGGCCGAGCAGGTCAATTTCGGAGCATGCAAAAACACAAAGACCTTTGTTGCAAAGGTGAACGGAGAAACCTATAATGGAAGATCAAGGGCCGAACAGGTAGAATTTACCATACCTTTCGAGATGGTGCGTAACAATTCCTGGCTGATCGCCCCTGTTGGCATGACCGAGCTGCAGTATGTGGGCGTGGACCTGCTGCTTGATGATTATTTCAAGAGGAGCGGACAGCATACATACAGTGGTTTTGTTGATTTCATCGACGACGATGCCGCAAGGGACCACTATGTGGAGAGCGGCAAGATACACGAATCATCCTACGACGGTATCGTACGCAGAGTAAAGAACCGTGCCCTTGCAAGGGTGTTCGACCAACCTGCAAGACCAATCACCGAGATCCTCGGACAGATATTCAAATCCGGGCAGGTCAGTGTCTTCCCCACGGAGTACATCACAAGTTCCCGCATACGGGACCTGATAACCCTCACTCTGATGAGCATGATCGTGGACAACAAACTCAGCACATCCGGAGAGGCGGCTGTAAAGGAAACACCTATAATCCTGGGTCTGGACGAAGCCCACCGCTATCTTGCAAAGGCCGGAGGGGAGCACTCAAGGATGCTCATTTCCAAATTCGCAGATGCCGCGCGCCAGGGCAGAAAAGAAGGGCTGGGGCTTTTCCTTATAACCCAGGACCCCCAGGATATTGATGAGACAGTGTTCAAGCAGATCAATACACGAGTAATCCTCAATCTCAGCAACGATGCGGCCATCAGTGCCATGAAGGTCAAAAAGGAGTTCGAGAAGCGTATTCCATACCTGAAGAAGGGACAGATGATAATCCAGAGCCCGGATAACAGTGATATGGTGGAGATAATCGGGTTGTCAAAATGTGTGGTGAAACATATCTGAATACCCTTTCAGATACTTTTTACCGAAATGTATATATGAAGCAATTACGTATGGGAGTCTCGCTCAGTTAATTACTCAACGCGGGCCGGTAGCTTAGCCAGGAAGAGCGACGGACTCTTAATCCGTAGGCCAGGGGTTCAAATCCCTTCCGGCTCGCATAAACTTTAATCACTGTTTTGACCCTAGTTTTAGTTTCAAAGTTCAGGCCATTAGTTTTATCTATACTTTAGTTAATCCACCTAAACCACATTAGCAGGTGAGACCATGCCAAAAGTGAGTGTTGATATACCACAGGAACTCCTCAACGATCTTAACGAGCACGTCGGAGACAATAAGAAATTCGTAACACAGGCCGATGCCATAAGAACAGCTATCCGCAAGCTGCTGGACCAGATGGATAGCATAGACCGCAGGCATGGGCGGATTGAAGAGTAAAACAGGGGTTCTATCAAATACATCTTTCACAGGCTCTGTCAAAGATCTTGGCAAGATCGATCGGTACACAAAGAACAGCGCTACCACCCGCCGCAGGCGGCGCAATCCGTCGCAATTGTACCGAAAAATATTGAATTTATTTTGATATTCAGACTGTAGAACTTAAAGTTTCAATTAGTGAGGGCTTTATATAGCAACTTATACAGAAGTCATGCGAAAAATATTGTAAAAGGGTATTTGCGAATCATTTTCGTTCTTATTGACGAGAAACGCCGGCTTTGCCGGACCCTTCGGGATGGTTTTAGTTATTCATGAATCCGGTAGATCAATCGGCAAACTACTAACTACCTGACAGGATCGGACTACAGACTTTAAAATTGGAATTAAAAGGATTTCTACAGACGAAAACAAGATCACTTTTTTGCGCATCAAAGGCTCTTCAGATACTCAATACACTGCCTGCCTTCCTCAAGGTTACCCATCTCAGTGACCATGAGCCCCTTGTAGCCTGAAAGATTGTCCATGAGTTTTTTCCAGTCGATATTGCCCTGTCCCAGAGGCAGGTGCTCGTCGTACTTGCCATGGTTGTCATGGATATGCATGTGTGAGAGTTTGTCTTTGCACTTCTCCACAAACTCATCCACCAGACCCATGGTGTTTGCATGTCCCACATCAAAGGTCATACCTGCATTCTTCCTGTCAACCTGATCGAGCATGTCAAGCATCTCATCAGGACGCTGACCGAATATCTTGGGGAAATTCGGCATGTTCTCAATCGCTATGGTGATACCCAGATCCTCTGCGAAATCACATAATGTCTGAGCCGAGGTCACGCTTGTTTCCCAGGATCTCTCCGGCAGTTTCGCACCGTAGGGGGACAGATAACCCGGATGCAGTACCGCCACATCCGCAAGACCTGAGGCCATTTGCAAGTAATATTTCATCTGGCGCATGACCTCGTTATGTATGCCTTCATTAAGGCCTGCCAGATTCATGTCAGAAAAGGGAAGGTGAATACTCAGCTTGAGGTTTGTGGTCTCCTTTATCTCCTGCACCTTCGGGAGATTTTTCTCGGTCAGGCACTGGGAACCTTCCTGTACGATCTCCCATCCTGAATATCCCATATCCTCAAGTTCATATGCCCACTCGAAAGATGCCTCTATTACCTCACGTGACGAAAAACTCAGGTTTCTGATCCTCATAAATAAAGCTCCTTAAACGCTATCGATATTGATCTCAAAATCGGGGATACCGTTTTCCGTGGGTGGGGTAAGCCAGTCAAACAGTCGTTGCATCTCTCTTCCGGAATCTGCGAAGATCTCTATGTTTATCGAACCCAGAGCCTCTTCCTGTGCAGGGTAGTTCAGATGCCCGACGGTGGCTACCTGTTTGCTGATAATAAATGAAGTGTATGTGTCATCCTCTGACAGTCCTATTCTCAGTGCGGTGCGGGCTGTATCGATGATCTCTTCTTCCCTGATCAGATAATGCATCTGTGTGAGTGAGAATTTATCGCCTTCTCCTGAGAATCTTGAGCTGTTCTCCGACAGCTTCTCTTCCTCAAGTTCGATATTCGGGAAGATATTATTAATTGCCCCGGAAACCTTAACCCCTTCTTCCGTGGGGTTTACTTTCGCAGAAACTATAACCCTGATCATTTCAACTATTCCACAAGTGCTCTTATCTTTTTACTGAACTCTTCAAGGCTTGAATTGTTGGTGATCACTATATCTGCCTTGTCCATAGCCTCGCCCATGCCCCAGCCAAGTTCTCTTTCATCCCTGACCTTAAGGGCATCGATGTCCTGCATATCATCGCTTCTTTTACGGGCCATCACCCGTGCAAAGCGGACCTCGAGGGGGGAGTCAATGGATACGAGAGTAAAATCGTCTCCGAATGCCTCCTTGAAGCATTCTACCTCAGGCACACTCCTGACACCATCTATTCCTATAAAATCCGAGTCCGCCTCTTTGATCTTGGGAACACAACGACGGGCTACGGCATCCCTGCCTTCTGTCTCACGCAGCTCTGTACCGACACCGCCTGTGTTTGCGTCAGTGGGTTCCAGCCCTCTGCGGACAACTTCCTCCCTGATGACGTCTCCCATATTTATCACTGCGATTCCCTTGCGGCGCAGGACCGCAGAGGCCTCTGACTTGCCCGAGGCCGGCATACCTACAAAAGCTAATATTCTGGTCATTGCTTAACCTGTCGTGATTTGTAAAATGATGTTACTATAGGTCTTTTTCCATACATTCTACTTATATATTAGTATCCCCATCGATACGCCAGGTAAATGAGAATAGGCAACGTAAAAATTCCCGGAAACATCCTGCTGGCCCCCATGTCCAACGTCACAAACCTGCCTTTTCGCCTGATGTGCAAAAAGTACGGGGCCTCCATGACATATACGGAGATGATAAGCTCCGATGCTGTCATCTATGAGAACACAAAAACCTTCAATCGCGGAAAGAGCTCTGAAGCCGAAAGACCCTTCGGAATACAGGTATTCGGTAACGATCCGCAGGTAATATCCAGAGCAGCACACACCATCGAGGAGAATTATCATCCTGACATCATAGATCTCAATTGCGGATGCCCGGCAAAGCTGCTTACAAAAGATGGTTTTGGCTCGGCACTGCTAAGATCACCCGAACTCATACATTCGATAATCAGAGAACTTTCCGGGACCGTATCAGCACCTGTCACCGCAAAAATACGTATACTTGAAGATATGGAAAAGACCCTTGAGATCGCACGCCTGATAGAGGATGCAGGCGCATCTGCCCTTACAGTTCACGGGAGAACACGCCAGCAGCAATATTCAGGGATGGCTGATATGGAATATGCAAAAAGGATCAGGGAAGAGCTGTCAATACCAGTGATCGTTAACGGGGATATCGTTGACGAAAAATCAGCCGAGCATGCACTGGAATACACATGCTGTGACGGAATAATGATAGGCAGGGCTGCAATGGGAAATCCTTTCCTTTTCAAAAGGATCTCTCACTATCTGGATACCGGGGAGATGCTCGAGTATGATGAATGCATGCAGCGGGTGAAAGATATACGTGAGTACTTCAGGCTTCTGGAAGAGTGCGGACTCATGGAAACAATAAATGTGAGAGCTCATGCACAGTGGTTTACCCGCGGAATCCGCAATGGAAGACATATCCGAAACAGGATTGCAGAGGCGCATGATGTGGATGAAATAATTCTGCAGGTTGAGAAAATGTGTGGTGGTCAGTGAATTTCTTCTTTAGATTTTTATTTAGTTCATAATTTCATAAATTTATTTTTAATTTAATTAACAGCGTAAATTACCGAAAGACTAAATAGTAATCAGCCGATTCTACACAATTAAACATTGCATTTTACGGCAGATGACGAAAAATTCATGTGCCTCCGGCAACATGAACACCTTAGACCTGATTCTGCTGTGATGTAATACTAAAAATTGTTAAAAAAATACTTTGTTGAATTGATCTATTGTTATTTCACATGGTTTATGGAGAATTTTAGATGAAAGAAATAAGAATACACGGCCGGGGCGGTCAGGGTTCGGTTACCGCTGCCGAACTTCTGGCTGTTGCTGCTTTTGCAGACAACAAGTTCAGCCAGGCCTTCCCCGCTTTTGGAGTGGAAAGAAGGGGGGCACCAGTCCAGGCCTTCACCAGGATAGGCGATGTCCCGATCAGACTCAGAAGCCAGGTATACGAGCCGGACTATGTGATCGTCCAGGACCCGACACTGTTAGAGGTTGTCGAAGTCGCTAACGGCCTCAAGGATGACGGTATCCTCATTATAAACAGTGATTTCGATCCTGAGACATTCAAAATTGATACCAAGGCCAGGATCATGACCGTAAACGCTACCAAGATCGCACTGGACATTATCGGAAGACCGATAGTCAACACTGTTCTGCTCGGTGCTTTTGCCGGTGCAACCGGTGAGGTAAGGCCCGAGTCCATCATGGAAGCGGTCAAGGAAAGATTCCCCGGCAAGGTCGGAGAAAGAAACGCAGAAGCCGTTATGGAAGCATACAAGATGATGAGGGATCAGAAATGAAGATAGTACCCGGAGCTGTTTGTGAAGCAGGTACAAGCCGTGCCAACAAGACAGGCGGATGGAGAACCTTCAAGCCTGTTTATGATTATGATAAATGCATAAAATGCAAGTTATGCGAACTGCTCTGCCCTGACAGTGCAGTCAAACCCAGAGAGGACGGGTACTTCGAGTTTGATTATGACTTCTGCAAAGGATGCGGGATCTGTGCAAACGAATGCCCGAAAGATGCGATAACAATGGAACTGGAGGAGAAATAATGCCACGTGAGACGACTATGGATAAAAGCAAAATGGTGGTTGTGGAAGGTTCCTATGCCGTTGCACACTCTGTAAAGGTATGCAGACCAAATGTAATCTCAGCTTATCCAATTACTCCGCAGACCCATATTGTGGAAGACCTTTCTCAGTTCATGGCTGACGGTGAGATTCCAAAATGTGAATACATCAACGTAGAATCAGAATTCTCAGCACTCTCAGCACTGGTCGGATCCTCGGCAGTGGGAGCAAGATCCTACTCGGCCACAACATCCCAGGGTCTTGAGCTCATGCATGAGGTACTGTTCAACGTTTCAGGAATGAGACTGCCTATTGTGATGACCGTTGCCAACAGGGCTGTAAGTGCTCCGATCAGCATCTGGAACGACCAGCAGGATTCCATCGCGCAGAGGGACACAGGCTGGATACAGCTCTATGCAGAGAACATACAGGAAGCCTCTGACATGACAGCCCAGCTCTTCAAGATATCAGAGGACAAGGATATAATGATGCCTTCAATGGCATGTATGGACGGTTTTATCCTTTCACATGTCTACGAGCCTGTTGTACTTCTCGAGCAGGACATCACAGACGAGTTCCTGCCATCATTCGATCCGGAGCGTACACTTGACCCGAGCAACCCTCTGACATTCGGTGCATTCGCAGATCCTAATTATTACACAGAGTTCAGGTACCTGCAGGAGCAGGCAATGCAGACTGCCCTGAAGAAGATAGAGACCGTTGCAGACGAGTTCTCTGACATGTACGGCAGATACTTTGGCGGACTCATAGACGAGTACCAGACCGAGGATGCGGATATCATAATAATGGCTATGGGTTCCATTGTCGGTACCATCAAGGACGTCATCGACCGCCTCAGGGAGAACAATGTCAAGGTAGGACTCCTGAAGGTCAGGGCGTTCAGACCATTCCCTGCAGAAGCTATCAAGAATGTTATCAAGGATGCCAAGGTCGTTGTTGTCCTTGACAAGAACATATCACTCGGTATAAATGCAGGTGCACTTTTCATTGAGACAAAGTCCGTCCTGTACAACACCGATATCGATGTACCTGTTACAGGTTACATGATCGGTCACGGAGGACGTGACATACCAACAAGCACCATCGACAAGATCATCGATGATGCAAAGGAAATTATGAAATCAGGTATTAAGACAGAGAGTCAGTTTACCGATCTGAAGGAGGAACTGGTATGAATCAGATATCACTTTTAGCACCGGGACACAGCGGATGTGCAGGCTGCTGTGACGCAATGGCTGCTAAGTTCACCCTCATGGGTGCCGGGGACAACTGTATAGTTGTAAGTCCTACCGGTTGCCTTGAGGTTATGACAACACCATATCCTGAGACATCCTGGGACGTACCCTGGATACACTCACTTTTCGAGAATGCAGGTGCTGTAGCTTCAGGAATCGAAGCAGGACTTAAGGCACTGGGCAAGAAAGAAAAAACAAAGGTAATCGCAATGGGTGGAGACGGTGCTACCCTGGATATCGGCCTGCAGGCAATATCCGGTGCCTTTGAAAGAGGACACGATTTCACATATGTATGTATCGACAACGAGGCATACATGAACACCGGTGTGCAGAGAAGTGGTGCTACACCTTACAATGCATCCACTACCACAAGTCCGGCAGGTAAGGTCTCATTCGGTAACCCAAGACCGAAGAAGAACATGCCTGCAATCATCGCAGCACACGGCTCACCATACGTTGCCACAACATCCCTTGCATATCCGAAAGACATGATCGCAAAGGTGAAGAAGGCCACAGAGATCGAGGGGCCGACCTACATCCACTGCCATGCACCATGTACCACAGGATGGGGATTCGACACCTCCAAGACCGTGGAAGTTGCCAAGATGGCTGTAAAGACAGGTCTCTGGCCACTCTATGAGATGGAGAACGGTGTGGTCACCAAGGTAAGGAAATTAGGCAAGGTAAAGGCACCTGTTGAGGACTATCTCAAGATGCAGCGCCGTTTCAAGCACCTTTTCACTATGGAAGGCGGCGAGGAAGAGATAGCCAAGATCCAGGATATTGCCAACATGAACATTGAAGAGTACGGATTGTAAAATCCTCTCTTTATTATTCTATTTTTATTTTAATGTGCAGTGGAAATAACCGGGTTTCTGAATATTAGTTACAACCATTCTTCACTAATTATACTCAACATGGCAAAAGAAGTCCCTGCCGTAGCTGACAACACGGCCAATTTCGAGCGTATATTCGAACTTCTGAAACAGGAATACCCTAATGCCGCACCAGCCCTGCATTTTAAGAATGAACTGGAACTGCTGGTGGCAACTATATTATCGGCACAGTCCACGGACCGTCAGGTAAATCAGGTCACAAAAACCCTGTTCAAAAAGTACCGCACAGTCGAGGACTACGCAAACGCGGATATCACGGAATTCGGAAAGGATATTTACTCCACAGGTTTCTACCGCCAGAAAACAAAACACATAATCGGGAGTGCACAGCTCATGCTCACCGACTTCGGCGGCCAGGTACCCGACACCATGGAAGGCCTGCTGCAACTTCCAGGAGTTGGCCGCAAGACTGCAAATATAGTGCTATCAAGGGCCTTCGGAAAGATAGAAGGCATAGCAGTGGACACACATGTTAAGCGTCTGTCCCGGCGTCTGGGCTTTACACAGGAAACAGACCCTGAAAAAATAGAGCAGGACCTTATGTCCATCGCAGAAAGAGAGGAACTGGAAACCCTCTCCATGACACTGATCCTTCACGGTCGCAACGTCTGTATCGCACGAAAACCAAAATGTGAAATATGCGTGGTCAATAAACTGTGTCCATCAAGCAGGGTGTAAAATAAAGATCACAGCATCCTAAAATAAAACTGATTTATCATTTTTCCATAGCCTTAGACCTCAGATCCTTTGGCATTTTCTCGATGGAATACCTCAATGCAGTACGTGGCATGACCTTCTTGTTCTTCATGACATAGTTGAAAATCTCCTGCTGATGCTGTTTACTGGCTTCCTTGAGCATCCAGCCGTATCCCTTCTGCACAAGGTCATCCTCATCCATCAATAACATGTCAGCAATCTCCAGCACGTCGTCAAGGAAATCTCCCCTGCGAGCCGCTAAAACGAGTGTTACAGCAGCAGCACGCCTGTACCAGCGGTTATCAGAAGCCGTCCATTTCTTGAGTGATCCGATATACTCTGGATACATGTCGATAAATGTCCCTATGGTGTGATTGCAAAGGGTATCGCATTTTGCCCAGTTGTTCACATAATCACCGACCCATCTCTCAAAAACAAGAAAATCCTCGGGATCGTATTGCTTTTTCAGATAGTATGACCATTCGAATGCGATAAACGATTCTTCCATGTAATCAGAGCTGAGAAGGTCCTCGCAGAGTGTGAATATTTCAGGCTTGCTTTTGTCGGATATGGACTTGAAGTAATTCTTTGCCATCTTCTTGACAACTGCTGTTTTTACGCCGTAAGATTTGACTTTTTCTTTGAAGAAACGAGTTGAGCTTGCTTTTGTTTTTTCGTCGGCGTTTTGTTCGAGTTCTTGTCTGATATCGGAGATTATGTCATTCATAATTATGTCCTAAGTTAAATATGGATAATAATTTGTGCTCAGGAAAAACTAAAGCTCCACCATCATCCCGCAACCATACTCACCAGTCGGCCGCCTGAAAAAGCCAAACTTCTCGTAGAAGCTTTCCATACCCTTTGCACACATCAGGGTTATGTAGGAATATTCCTGCACATTGTCTTTAAGATATGACATTGTCCTCTCCATAAGTGCTGTGCCGATGCCCTGTTTCTGGTATTCTGGCAGGACAATCACATCGGTTATGAAGAAGATGAAACTATCGTCTCCCACTATTCGGGACATACCGATGACCTTCCCGTTCTCAACAGCGCAAACGCAGTAGTTGGAATTGTTCAGGCTCTTTTCAATTGCTGCTTTATTGGGGTAGGGCCAGTTTACGGATTTTCGCAGGTGAATGTATTCTTCAATTGAGGGGAGTTTTTCTTTGAGGATGTAATTTGTCATACTTTTTTGAAAATTGAATATTGAAGTAAATAAACATGACTGCTGATAATCGGAGGTCTCAATCACAGAAAGGATGCATAAAATAAGAAGCTCTGTAGAAATTCCCGAATTTATGAGATTTAAGATTAGAAATGTGTGCAGTAAACAATACCGAAGATTTCAGTGTACCCACAGGTATTGGTTTTTTCAAGATATTCTACAGAGCCGAGTTGTCATATTAGCTTATATATCAAAAGAATAAAACATTTTCCTTCCTTAATTTTAAAATGGCTTTTTAATTTTAATATATCATAACTGGCAGAAATTTTTGTTTCAATGAATGGAAGCTCTGGAGTTCTAGTCTGGAAAAAGCGCTATTCACTCCCTATTTCAGTACAGAGTAACACTTAAGGCTCCACCTTTTTTGAACTATTATGTGCAAAATAAAGAGGAAGTATTTCTTACAAAGTAAAAGCTATTTAAACAAATCTTATCAATTGTCGTATCCAAACCAGCACCTGTTCGAGTTCTGCATATACACACATTCATGTCCTATTTTGGGACAAAAGTTTGAGGGAGTTCCGTCATTTATTTTCTGTTCCGGTAAGACGATTTCAGCACATTCACATGTTTTACGTGCTTTATTTTGTATCTTATTAATTTTTTCACGTTCTGCTGGATTTATAGCTCTTTGTTCTTGCTCTTTTACCTGTTCCATAGTTATTTGACTTTCTTGACCTTCTTTGAAAACATTCAATACAGCAAAGACTAAGCTACTAAAAAATCCCATTTAAACCACCAATTCTTTAATCATCCCTAACTTTAAACTAGACAGATTCTCTTCATTTTAATTTTCAATTCTTATCATTATATTCGATATTCTCAATATCCGCAAGTACATCTGTAAGTTATGGAGAATTTAGCAAATAATGCTAAATTGACGCAGCCAATGTATCATTTAATATCAAAATGAAAACAAGCATTGAAGATATGATGTGATATGGCCTCTTTCCCACAAGACCCATATATTATTGAACCAACACCCATTCCCACAAGTGAAGACTTAACATGGACTGCATCGCAGTTATTCGAATAGTATGTTTCCGATTCCCGTGAACACCAGCCAATCGGAATTCCCCCTAATATAACTTGCAGATGCGCTTTTTCTTGGACTTTTCGTAAATAAATTATTGAAGAACTGTAATATAACACTTTCTTCTTTTAATTTTAAAATGCCCTTAAATTATTAAAGAGCCATTTAAAAATGAGATTAATGCAGAAGTTGCATGAATAGATAATTATCCTAAATCAAAAAAACAGCATCTTGCATGGTATAAATAAAAACATGAATAGTTAAATTTCAGTTATCAGCTTTGCATCTTTCAGGTAATGATCATAAAGTTCTTTAGCCCACTGACGTCCTTCCGGCCTGTAACATAAAACCTGTTTATTACTGAATTCATTGTTCTTCAAAAACAGCCTCAGCAGGAAACCGTTATCACTAACTGTGACTGATGAGATTTTCGGCTCTTTTTGATATATATAGATATTAACATTTTCAAGAGCTATAGCAGATTTACATGCATCATACATTTCATCGATTATTTTCTGAGCAAGTTCTTTCGAGAAAATAATTGAAACTTCAACGCCTCTAGCAACCAGCTGATCCAGAACGGATTTAGCTCCCGGATGCATGAATGTATATACAAAATAAACCGCTCTGGAATCTAGGCAATCGGGAAGATGATCTGTATTCAACTCAATTGAATTTACATGATCAGGTTCTACAAGATTAAAACCCCTTATCTCATTTATTCGCTTCAGAAGATGTTCGGGAATACCATCTACATTATGCTGTGCAAAATAGTGACTGCTGCTATCAAGAGTTTCAACAGTATCTATGAAAGGTTTCATTGAGTTAGCTATCAATTTTCCAGTGTTTGTCAAGCCATATGAATCATCCGATTGAAAAATAAGATCACGTTCTTTCAGTATCTTCATCTGCGGAAGCAATGCCTGCCTTGAAGTATCAAGATTATCGAGCAAGAAATTCATTTCCTGAGGACCATCTTTCAGCAGCAACATAACATTCTTCCTTTTTTCAGAAGCAAACAGAATATCAAGTATTGACTTCTTCAAAATACCACCCGTTTTATTTACACAAAGTACTCTACCAACCAACGTAGAATTATTGCATTAAAAATAAATTCAATTATAGTATTTAACTAATTTTTCTTTAAAATTTTAAAAAATATTAACTGAAATAATTTTAAACTTCACAGTTTTCCCACTTGCCAAAGCTCCTTTTAAGCACAAATAATGCCATCGGGATCAGAACCACAGAAGCAAGCACAAAGTAGAAGTTCAACTGTGCAAGAAAGATGATTCCCAGTGCCACAGGACCGATGGCAAGTACATAGCTTGCGAATGTGCCGGCACTGTAGAGTGAAAATGTAGTGTTGAGACCTGTCAGGTAGACTGTCACCGAGACAACATACAGGGATACTGCAACAAAGAGCAGGACAATGTGGACAATATCATAGAGCCTGCCAGCATAGATTGTAGCTATCAGGACCACTATAAGTGGAACAATGTTCAACACTGAATAACTGTTGAGCTTGCTTCTTAACACATCCGGAACAGTGAGCGGAAGAAAGGCATAGGAGCTGAACATATCATACTCCACCAGCCAGTTGTACATGGACGAGGCCATCATTCCCACAACTACCGCAAAGACCACAAGGATGTCAAGTCCCGGAACCACTTTCAATAACTGGGGCAGGAAAAGCCATACGAGGATCACAGGCACGAGGAATGAGAAAACTATTTTTCCGGCTCCACCCTCGCTGCGGCTGAAATCCAGATAGTCCTTGACCATGAAATGAGAGTATCCATAGAAGTCCAGACGCTCAACCGCCTCTTTGAACCGGTTTCTATAGTGTTTTTGCGATTGCGGATAATCCACTTTAAGGAATATCAGGGATATGACGGAAGGCACAATTACAAGAGCAAGAGCGATAATGAATATCTCTGCTGAAGGGTTCATGTAAAGAACAAGTGGTGGAAGCACATACAGGCTTTCAAGTCCTATGCCCTGGAAGAAAACCATGAACACTACAGGAATAAGGAGAAGCAGGAAAAGTCCCTTCTTTCCCATATTGGCATATATCGTCGACAAGAGGAACACAAAGGACAGGCCGGTACAGAATGCCAGGAACAATGTAGTAAGAAGTGGGATGAACGGGTAATGAAGGTCGATAAGAACTGCACCGGTCACAAATCCTGCAGTGAACGGCAGCACGTACAGGAAAAAGTAATAGATGACATCCTTAATTACGAAATTGGTGAAAATAACCCTTTCAGAAATTGGAAGTGTCCTTGATGAATAAGCCAGCAGGCTTGCCTGCCCGAAACGCCTGTTCATGACCTCCCTTCCCAGCAGGCCGAATCCTCCCACCATTGAACCCATGAAGAATAACAAGTAGTGAAGTCCCAGCAACACTTGCGCCTGGCTGATGATTCTTCCGAAAATGATCATGGAAAGTGAGAGCAGCATGGAAATAGCAGCTATTACTATCGGGAAAAGTGCAAATCCCCTATTCCCGAAGAATGAGGAGTGCATACGCCACTCTTCCTTCATCATGCTGTTGAAGAGTTCGAACATTCAAGACACCTCAGTTCACCAGTTCCAGGAAGAAATCTTCCAGTGGCCTCTCACCAATGGCAGGGTCGTCCATGATTCCCGAGAAGACCAGATTACCCTTGTAAATGATACCCATGCAGCTACATATTTCCCTGGCAATCTCCAGAATATGGGTGGATATGAAAACAGTTCCTCCTTTGCCCACGTAATCCTTAAGAAAATCCTTGACCTTGCGCTGCATGAGCGGGTCAAGATTGATTAGGGGTTCATCTATGATCACAAGTTCGGGCTCATGTAGAAAAGCCTGTGCCAGCATCAGTTTCTGTCTTGTTCCCCTGGAGAGGTCCTTGCAAAGCACATCCCGCTGTCCTGCGAAGTCAAGATATGAGAACCACCATTCACATTTTTCCTCAAAATCCTCCAGTTTCCTGATCTTCGCAACAAAGTACAGGTATTCTTCAGCCGTCAAAAAACTAGGTGGAGTTTCCTGCTCCGGTATTATTCCAACAAGCTCTTTCACTCTCAGGGGCTCTTCGAGGACATTGATACCATGTATGATTATCTCACCTGCCGTGGGTCTGATCTGGCCTGTGAGCATCTTGATCATTGTGGTCTTGCCGGATCCGTTGGGTCCCAGCAGGCCGAACAGCTCGCCTTTTCTTACTTCAAGATTAACAGTATCCACGGCTTTATTATCGCCGAAGTGTTTTGAGAGATCCTTAACGGTTATCAAAATATTCACCTGGAATTGAGTTTATTATACAGGAGAATATATTGTTGAAAATATAAAAAAGAGAGGAATGGTCAGGTTTGACCTGTTAATTAACAGCTATCATCTGAGAACAACTGTTTTGCAAACTCCATTCTTTCTCCCAGACCCGGACCTTCGAAGGTCTCCGAAACCTTTTCAAGTAGTTCTGGTACCGGCAGGTTCTGCGGACATGCATCAACACACTGTCCACACTCTGTACACTGGGATGCAAAATTTGTCTCAGATCCTCTGAGAATACCGCCAAGCTTTGCTGCGTACATCATCATGAGCCTGTCCTCGTCATCGAACATGTGCAGGTTGTTATACATCTCAAAGCAGGCCGGGATATCAACACCCTCGGGACAGGGCATACAGTACCTGCATCCGGTACATCCGACTTCCATCAAGTCCTGGTACTTGTTCGCTACCCTTTCCACAAGACGTAATTCTTTTTCTGTCAGTGAATCCGGAAGAGCCTCATTAGCAATCCTCAGATTTTCTTCAACATGAGCAGGTTCACTCATTCCGGAAAGCACTACGGTAACTTCGGGACGGTTCCAGACCCAGCGAAGTGCCCACTCCACCGGACTGCGCCTGGCATCTGCCTCGTTCCAGATATCCATAACCTCATCAGGAACCGGGTCTGCTAGGTTCCCGCCTCTCAGGGGCTCCATTATCACAACCCCAAGACCTTTCGATGCAGCATATTCAAGTCCCTTGGTCCCTGCCTGCACATCCTCATCAAGGAAATTATACTGTATCTGGCAGAAATCCCAGTCGTAGGCATCAATTATCGGTTCAAAATCCTCAGGGGCACCATGATAGGAAAAACCTGCATTGACTATGCGACCGTCAGCTTTAGCTTTATCCAGGAATTCCATGACCCCAAGATCCCTGATATTTTCCCAGCTGCTTTTGACCAGGCTGTGTATCAGGTAGTAATCGATCTGATCGGTGTTCAGTTTCTCAAGCTGGGCATTGAGGAACCTGTCCATATCCTCATAATTTTTTACCATCCACTGCGGCTGTTTTGTGGCAAGTTTTACTTTCTCCCTGTATCCATCGGCAAGCGCACGTGCAAGGAAAGGCTCACTTTCTCCCATATGATAAGGCCATGCGGTATCCACATAGTTCACACCATTATCGATTGAGTAGCGAACCATATCGGTAGCTATCTTTTCGTCAATGCTGCCATCCTCTTTTGTTGGCAGGCGCATGGCACCAAAACCAAGTACTGAAAGCTCATCCCCGTTTTTTGGCATTTTCCTGTATAACATTGAATTCCTCCCTCATTTTGAATTGTTTTACAAATCCTGATTGACTACTTATTTTACTATTAATCAATCTGTTAACCTTTATGCCTGATCAAGAAACAAATAAAAGTAACTGAATCGCCGGAATCATCTGTTTTTATTTAACTCAGACCACTCCGGAATTTCTCGACTGCGATCTTGCCTATGTCTACACTTTCCTGATCTGTATCGTACCTGACATGTTTTTTATATGCTCGCCCCCTGATACGACGTTTCCTAATTCATACAGTCCGCTTGCAGAGCCGAAGCTATCATAAAACATCACCACGTCTCCCCATGGAGCATAATATGCAAGCGTTCCAGATTTTGCATTTGCCACAGGTGTATTAGTTGTATCGAGTTTTTTGGGCGGATAAAATATCTTTTCATCATTACTGAAATCTTCAACATCGACTGTTAAAGGCAATTGTTCATAGAACTCTTTTGCAGCTTTCCCATCATTGAGCTCAAAGATCGTTGTATCTTCATTTGCCTGAACACTGATTTGCATTTTCATTTCCTCCTCTTTCTGGCTGGTTTCAACCTGTTCATTTTCTGATTGATTACTGATGGTTATTTCATCTATGTTATTTTCTTCAGCACATCCAATCGCTAAAAATACCAGTAAAAATACTCCTAAACAAATTAGCATCCTTTTTATTCCATCATTGTATTCAGGAATAATTCTCATTGACAATGCCTCACTTTTAATCATCAAAAAAGCAAGGACCTGGTCAGGTCCTATTATAAGGTTGACATGTCAATTACATATCGATAGCGAGCTTCCTTATTTACGACCTTTTCCCATATCTCATTGGTCATTTCAGGTTCGATCATCTGGATTTCCGGATAGATCTTATTTTCCGCACAATAATCAACTACTTCCTGGGTTTCCGGGATCCCTCCAATAAGTGATCCGTTGAAGTTCACTCTGTTGAAGATCATATTGAAGTTGTTAATTGTGAGTTCTCCTCCAATTGGCTGTCCTACCTGAGTGAAGTATCCGTATGGTTTTACGCAATCAATGTATGAGGACATTTCGTATGCGTATGGAACTGTGGATATCATGTAATCCAGTTTTCCTCTCAATGGCTGCAGGTCTTCCGGTGAGTTAACAACAACGACTTCTTTTGCTCCGAATTCAAGGCAATCCTCTCTTTTGCTTTCGCTGGTTGTAAAGGCATAAACTTCGGCACCTTTTGATACTGCCAATTTAATAGCTACGTGTCCCAGTCCCCCAATTCCTGCGACTCCTACCTTGTCCCCTTTTTTGATATTAGCTTTCATTAAAGGTGAATAAGTAGTAATACCGGCACACAGTAATGGAGCTGCTTCTTCAAGTTTAATGGAATCAGGTATCTTTATTGCAAAATGCTCGGTGACAACGATGTTATTGGAATATCCTCCCTGACTTATACCTGTAGGTGATGATTCTTCCAGATAACCATATGTCATTATAGTTTCACCCTTGTCGCAATGATGCTCTTCACCACCGTTGCAGCTTTCGCAGTCCATACAACTGTCAACCATACACCCGACTCCTGCACGGTCACCTACTTTGAAATTTGTTACATTCTTTCCAACAGCAGCGACAATACCTACAATTTCATGTCCAGGCACCTGTGGATATTGTTGTGGTCCCCAGTGTCCTTTGATCTGGTGAATGTCGGAATGACAAACTCCACAGTATTTGATGTCAATTAGAATGTCATTGTCGCCTACAGGTCTCCTTTCAAAAGACCAGGGAGATAACTTTCCTGAATCATCTTTTCCAGCATAAGCTTTTGATTGAATATTTTCTGCCATATTTATGCACCTCTTATTTAGTTTAATATTTTAACTTCAATTCGAATTCTTTATCTTCTAAACCAGACTCATTTCAGTTTTTTGTACTCTTCATCAGCTACAGGTTCCAGCCATTCTGCCGGACCTGCATCGGCATTTGTCTCAACGGAAAGGTGTACGAACCAGCTGTTATGTGCTGCTCCATGCCAGTGCTTTGTATCCGGAGCTATTTTCACCACATCACCTGCTTTAAGTTCCCGTGCAGGCTTTCCCTCTTCCTGATAGTAACCGCGTCCGCCTGTTACCAGCAGGATCTGCCCGCCAGGATGCTTATGCCAGTTATTTATGCATCCGGGTTCGAATGTTACATTGCCAATGGGACAATTAAATTCATTATCCCTGTCAACAAGCATGCTAACCCACACTTTACCTGTAAAATACTTGCTTAAAAATTCCGGAAGTTCTTCTCCTTTAGGGAAGATCGTGCTTTCACTTAGATCAGTTGAATTACTCATATAAAACCCTCAATTTTCTTTGTCTGAAAAGCCATATATGCTCGATATCGCCATGATTGAGTAATCAGTCATCGGCTCAACCACGTTGTCTTTTCTGGTAGCGAATACTTACGAGTGACTAATCAGTCACATCCATGATAGTTAATACAGATATATAAAGATAAGCATTACACAAAAAATTGAATGGAAATAGTTGATCGAAAGATCTCAGTTAAATTTTAGACTCAGGTCAGATATCCCACCATGCAGTAAGAGGCATTTGCAGTTTTGAATCTAACATGACTGTCTCACCAATCATTGGAGCAATTATGTCCACTTCTTTTTCATCTGCCTCTTCCAGCGCTCTTTCTATTGGCTCATTCCAGGCATGATTAGCTAACGTGAATGCTCCCCAATGCATTAACATCATGGTCTCACCATTCACATCCAGATTAGCCTGGACTGATTGTTCCGGCACCATATGAATCTCCGGCCATCTTCGGTCATATTGGGCACCCTCTATCAATGTGATATCAAAAGGTCCGTACTGGTTCCCTATCTCCTTAAAATGCGGACCGTATCCGCCATCCCCACTGGTATACACTCGGGTTTTATTTCCCAGGATTACCCAACCACCCCAGAGTGTGGTATCGATACTGAATGGATCTCTGCCTGAACCATGTCTTGACGGTGTCAGGGCAACTGTCAGGCCCTCATATTCTGTCTCTTCCCACCAGTTGAGCTCTGTAATTTTTTCTTCCGGAATGCCCCATCTGGTGAGATGAGCACCACATCCAAGAGGAACAAAGAAATGCGATACTTTACTGTTCAGTTTTATAATAGACTGGTAATCCAGGTGGTCGTAGTGGTCATGTGTAATGAGAACTGCATCAATTGGCGGCATTTCATCAATTATATCCAGCATTATATCTTCACTATAGTCATATCTATTAATTCCCACAAACGAAACCGGTGAAGCCACAGGACTCAGGATGGGATCTATCAACAACTTTTTATTATCAATACTAAGCAGAAAAGCAGAATGTCCTAACCATGTCAGGCTATCGTTCTCGCTATTTATCTGCTTCCGGTCAATAGCAGAAACAGGGATCGGAGCTGCAGGATCACGGTCTTTGACTCCAGAAGCAGAAGCGTTACTCGTTGATGAAGTATCAGGTGGATTTGAGAATACACTTGTAGGAATTTCATTTATAAAATGCCCATCAACATAATTATCTAATTGCTGATAGGTTTCTTTTTGTTCTGTCGTCGGAGCCCCCCCGAAAGCCGGGTGTATATTCATAAATAATATGACTCCTGCACAAAACAGAAGCAAAAATAAGAATGAATGCAATACAATTCTCTTTATTTTTACCATCCTCAACCTCTATAATTCTAATTTAAGCTGCAACCTAGATGTCTCTTTCTGCCGAATCTTAATTTCCTGCAGGTTGCCTGTTTATATCGAAAAAGAGTATAGTGCTTAAATGTGAGTGATAGGTCACTCACTGAGCTAATGAAAAAAATATTATTTTTTGGCCAATCCTTCCCAGACAACCTGAAATCCATCTGCAATAAGCTTATCTTTATCCTGTGGTTCTGAATCAAGAATCAAGTTCACCACCGCCCTGCTGGACTGATAGAACATTGATGTGACCAGTTCTACAGAATAGTCCTTTATATAGCCATTTGTTATTCCCTCTTTCACAAGATCATGAAGGAATACATACTCTTTCGCCACTTCTTCACATGTATAGCTTGTAATATAAGGAGAGGAACAGAATTGACCAACAAAAAGAAAATCTTCCGGATTATTGATTCCCCATTCGATCATATTATACCAGATTTTTTTAAGTTTGTCATGAAAGGTACTCTGTGTCTGGAGATCTTCTTCCATGCTGCGGCTTAATTTTCCCTTAACATCAAAATACAGGCCATTGATGAGATCTTCTTTAGTAGGGAAGTAATTGAATAAAGTGCCTGTGGCTACACCTGCTTCTTTTGATATCTGGGCAGTGGATGTGCCATGGAAACCTCTCTCAGTAAAGAGCTTCAGGGCCGCTTCCAAGAGGGCTGTTTTTTTGTCTTCAATTTGCTTTTTCATGGATTATCTCTGGGTTGACTGATTAGTCATTTATATACTAAAATAGAGTTTCACATAAATACTTTATGCCATCTTTGCAAAGGAAATATAAAGCAGCAAATAATTCAACTTTCTACATGCCTTCTACAAGCCCCTCAGAAAACAAAACACCTCACATGCCAGAGGATTATGATACAAAGATTTCCTCTGTTCTTCCATATTATTCATCATTCCATCAGGAAACAATCAATCTCGTTAAATCACTGCCATCACCCCCAAAAGTCTGGATGGATACGGGATGTGGCACAGGCTCACTTGTAAGCAAGGCTATTGAGCAGTTTCCCGACACTAAATTCCTTATGCTTGACCCGTCAGATGGAATGCTGGAGCAGGCGAAGGAAAAGTTGTCCTCATTTTCCCGTGAGAGACTTGAATTCCTGAAAGCCTCACCAACACAGGAGTTCTCACAGGAACTTGAACAAAAACCGGATGTCATCACCGCTATCCAGTGTCATCACTATCTGGATAGGAAGAACAGGGCAAGGGCTGTAAGGAAATGCCATGAACTGCTGAAAGATGGTGGAATTTTCATCACCTTCGAGAATATCAGCCCGCTTACTGAAGAAGGGATTTCTGTAGGGAAAAGTTACTGGGGAGATTTCCAGTCGAAACAGGGCAGGACTGATGATGAAATAGAGCAGCACCTGAAGCGGTTTGGAACTGAATATTTCCCCATAAACATTGAAGAACACCTGAAATTACTACGTAAAACAGGATTCAGAACAGTTGAACTGTTCTGGTACTCCTACATGCAGGCTGGTTTTTACTGTATCAAGTAGTTACGTTCCGAAATCTTAAATCCCATGCCTGATAAGTTTTAATGGGAGCAGGGGAAAATTATCGGACATCAGGCTTGTAGGATATTTTGAGTTAAACTGCTACACAGAGGCCCTCCCATCAGATTCATATGATAAATGAGGAGGAAACAATTTGGGGAAAGAAGGAAAATTTCCACCGGGATTTGAAGACGTACTGAATTTCAGATTATCGGATGCACTTTTTGGCAGAAGATCACGCCGTTTTTTCATGGGAGCTTCAATTCCTGACGGCTACTTCAAATATACATCAGAACATAGGCCTCTGCCGCTCTCAGAACTAGAGCAGATAACGGTCTTAACCGCAATGGGAGCAAATAACGGCTGGCAAAATCTCATAATGCGCGGGGAACCTTATGTGCCGTACCTGTCAAACTATGCCTGTACCGCCGGAGGCAGGACTTTTCCGTCCGCAGCCGGATTTCATACAAGTGAACTCTTCTTTACGGATGATGAGGGTACGTATATGCTCAGTACAAGGGATGCGCCCGCCCTCACCAGACGCAAGGGTGACGGTACATTCTATCCTGGGGAGTTGTTGGAAGCACACCGTAGCCGCATACATAAATTATACGACGGTCGGCTGATATTGCCACCTGAAACCCCTCATGTGGAGGCTCACAACACCTGGGTTGTCAATCATCCGGGCACCACACTGATGATTCCGGTAGGCGATCTTGCCCAGCATGTACTGGCAGGTCTGTTCTACTATACACAGAACGGTATCTGTTTTTATGATGACGTGAACGGAAATCAGATAGAAGGAATCGGGAAATTCTCGGATATAGTGAATACAGAAGAACCATTCCCGATAACCTTCCTGGAGATGTGGTCACTCTCAGAACTGACGGCAGAGCTTTCAACTTCATGCTATGCAGGTATGCTCATGATGCAGGCAATGGGTCTCGGAGGATGGATGTTCAACGGCATAGACCCATTTTCTGTGCTAGGAGCAAGCGGGGATCCTGATGTTAGAGGACTTGGATTCAGGTACGATACAGATGATAGATGGCCTCTGCCTAATCCCACTGGAATAGAAGGTGTCTTTGAAGGCTTTACACCACCACATTATCCTGATATGCGTCATGCAGTGGATGCTCTTATGGAAAGAAAATTCGGTCCCGGTGGACCATTCAATCCCGAAACCCCGGGTTACTATAAGGATACACCAGGAGTCCGCAGCAGTGCACAGGTGCCAGATGAGCATTTCAGGGAATGTGTTGCACTGCAGGCACAGTATATCTATGACACATTCGGCAAGTTTCCGGGAACGGTTCCCAGCATCTTTGTCATGCCCTACCTGCAGGCACAACACATAGACCTGGACTTCTATGACAGATTCTATGAAAAGGGAGCATACCTGAAGACACACGCAGAGCATATGAAGAAATGGCATCCTGAAGAATGAATAAAAGGTGATAGAGTGGAAGAAGAGGTATGTGAAGCAGATCAAAATGAAGACGAAGATATCATAGATGTTCCTGTGATCGTGGCCGACGAGCCCGGAAAACTCGAACTTGATAAGGCCGGATACTTTGTGATCTTACCTGACCCGGAAAGAATGTTGATACTGGCAAAACACTATTCCTATGAGAAGGAATTGCAGAGGATTATTGAGGGTCCGGATGCAAGGTCGATCTACCGGATAATCATCAAATACGGTTGGGCAAGTACACTCAACCACGCAGCCTATCTGGGTCAGGAACTGGCACGTGCCGAGATAGCAATGAAGGCAGGTTTTGATTACGTTCAGGGTTGAAAACTGAGGCCAACTTCAGTACCTGAGCAATGCACCTACAACATAATCCTGATCAGGAAAGTCATCTTCTTCCACAAACTCCACATCCGCACCCGTACGTTGTGCAAGTTCATAGAACTCTTCCAGTATGTTCACCTTTGATGTAGGTCCTCCGCATCGATCACATTCCACGGGAGGAGTGGCATTTGCCTGCAGGTTCTGGCATCTCTCACATATCCAGCCGGGAACCGATGAAGCTCTCCGCATCAAAAGGACATTTACCCGTGCCTGTTCAAGAGCTTGCCCGACATTTTTCACACCTGCAACTGCAAGACCACCCTTTAGTATCTCGCTCTTGAACTTTTTTGCCCATCTGTTTGATTCCGCAAGTTCTTCTTCCTGTAATACGGAGTTCCCTGACTCAATTAACTCATCTTTTGGAATATCCATAGGCACGTCAATTACGTCAAGTATGCTATTGCGAACCTCTTCCGGAAGCATTTCCTGAAGCTGTTGCTTGGCATTTCCAGGTCCTGCAAGAACCAGTCCCTTTGTTTTCAGTTTTCCGCAGGTATCCTCAACATTCCCGGCAACTTCCGTAAAGAAGGATTTCATTGCTTCTTTTCTCTGGCGGTTGAAACGCATCTGGCTCCACCCTCCCTTTTTGTGTTTGTTCATGAGGTCTGTGGACAGGTGTTCCCTCTCCTCCGCAAGGTCCGAACGTATACAAACAAACCTGGCTTCCTGTGAATCCACAAGAAGCATCCCGTAGTCCTCATAGTCTGCACGCAGTCTTGCCAGAGGTAGCAGATAAGGCGAGGTGTCAAGTACAAGGGATCTTTCCGGCTCCACTGCAAGCCTGTAGACCTGCAGAAAAGACTCCGGTGAAGATGCAAATATTATCCTGCCCTTCTCGCCTGAGATCGCAGGCTCGAAAATGTATTCCTCCGCCATCTCCAGAGTTTTTTCAAAATCAGATAGCAGTTCTCCTGTCACAACTTCCTTTATTGCCTTTAGCCTGGAATCCAGGAAAATTTTATTCGGATGCTCGTTTTCCCTGCCTCCAACGGGAAGATAGACTGAAAGATAAACATTCTTTTCAGCATATATCTCAGCCAGTGGTCTGATATCGATATCAGTTACGGGAACAGGAGCTTCGGTTAGTATTTTCCGGAAAGGTTCTTCAGGATTCATATAAAAAAGTGATGTTCTCTTATACTTAAATCTAAGGATTGTCAAAGTGCTTAAATGCCATCGGAAATATAGCCTTTATGGGAGCATTGACAATTTCCACTTCAAAAGATCAGGAACTTCCGGTCTTCTTCTAGTGGAACTGACACAGTAATGAGAAACATAGTAAATAGACATTAATTGTTAACATCGTTAACATTTAATAAGTCGGAATTTATCTATTAAATAAAAGCCGACCTGGAAACGGGTCTGAAAATAAAGCTGGGCAATAATATGAGTGGTGAAACAGAAACGGAAATGAGAAAATGCACAATCCTCAGTTCCATGATCGATAACAGGTACCGTGCAGAGATTCCAGAGATCGTTGATCTGGTCGCATCCAGTTGTTCTGACAGGAACTGTTTTGATCACCTGGATGCTGCAGTGATACCTTCAAGGGAAGCTATGATCGAGATCATAGATCTGCTCAGAGACGTGCTTTTTCCCGGTTATTTCGGGGACCAGACAGTTGACAGGAGTGTTCTGCCATACCATATCGGTAATGAGATAACAATACTCTTTGAAAAGCTGTCAAAACAGATCTCCAACAGCATCATCCATGATTGCGACAGATATGAGGAGAATTGCACCGAATGTCTCGAACAGGGTCAGGAAGAGACGATCATATTCCTGAAAAAGATCCCTGAGATCCGTTCCCTGCTTGCATCAGACATTATAGCCGCATACGAAGGAGACCCCGCAGCTAAAAGTCATGATGAGATCATCTTCAGCTATCCCGGCATTTTTGCCATGACGGTCTACAGGTCAGCCCACGAGCTGCACAAACAGGGAATCTCCATAATCCCGCGCATAATGACAGAACATGCCCACAGTGTCGTAGGAATCGATATCCATCCCGGGGCCAGGATCGGGAAGGGATTTTTTATCGATCACGGCACAGGTGTGGTTATCGGGGAAACCTGCGAGATCGGTGATAACGTACGCGTCTACCAGGGAGTTACGCTGGGATCACTGAGTTTCCCAAAGGATGAGACCGGACAGATCATCCGTGGTCAAAAGAGACATCCTACCATAGAGGATGACGTTATCATCTATTCCAATGCTACCATACTCGGAGGGGATACAACCATCGGTGCACGCTCGGTAATCGGTGGTAACGTATGGCTTACAAAATCGGTTCCACCTGACACCAAGGTCATCATAGCGGAACCGGATCTGATATTCAAAGAAAAGCACTAGAAGGAGAGACTAAGATAATGAGCAAGATCTACGAAGATATAACAAAAACAGTTGGTAACACGCCTTTAGTTAAGTTGAACAGGATTACCGAAGGATGCCATGCAACTGTACTTGCAAAGGTCGAATCCTTCAACCCATTAAGCTCGGTAAAGGACCGTATTGCCCTAAATATGATAGAAACGGCCGAAAAAGAAGGATACGTAAAAGCCGATACAGTTGTCATAGAACCCACATCCGGAAACACAGGTATCGGCCTGGCATTCGTCTGTGCCGCAAAGGGGTACCGCCTGATCCTTACCATGCCTGAGACAATGAGTGTGGAAAGGAGGAAGATCATGAAGATGCTGGGTGCAGAGATCGTTCTCACACCCGGCCCGGGAGGAATGCCCGGAGCTATTGAAGAAGCTGAGAAGATGGGAAAGGAAATACCAAACTCTTTCGTACCCCATCAGTTCATGAATCCTGCAAATCCCGAGATACACCGCAAGACGACTGCCGAAGAGATATGGAACGATACCGACGGTGCCGTGGATATACTCGTGGCCGGAGTCGGTACCGGAGGAACCATAACCGGAGTAGCCGAAGTAATAAAGTCCCGCAAGCCGGAGTTCAGGGCAGTTGCAGTGGAACCGGAGGAGTCACCTATACTTTCAGGAGGAAAACCCGGACCACATAAGATACAGGGGATAGGTGCCGGTTTTGTGCCTGATGTCCTGAATACAGATATTATCGATGAGGTCATTAAGGTAAACAGCGACGATGCTTTTAAGACAGGACAGGAGCTCGCCAGAAAGGAAGGTATCCTTGCGGGCATCTCATGCGGTGCAGCCCTTCATGCTGCACTGGAACTTGCCAGAAGGAAGGAGAATGAAGGAAAGGTCATTGTAGTGGTCCTGCCTGACACAGGTGAGAGATATCTGAGCACAGCTCTTGCAGATACCGGGACAGAGAAAAAGGCCTGATTAACAAAATGGCATAAAATAAAAAGAGTTAATCATAAAAACCCTCCGCCCTAAATAGAAGCAATGGAACGTGTGATCATCCATGTTGACATGGACTACTTCTATGCAGCCATAGAGGAAAGGGAGGACCCCTCACTTAAGGGTAAGGCGGTGGTCGTATGCATGTATTCCAACCGAGGTGAGGAGGGCGGAGCAGTAAGTACATGCAATTACGTGGCAAGAGATGCAGGTATCCGTTCTGCCATGCCATGCAGGCAGGCAAAGTCCCTGGATCCCGATGCCGTATTCCTGCCAGTGCGCAAGCCTTTTTATGAAGAAGTCTCAGCCAGTGTGATGGAGATCCTGCGTTCAAATGCCGATAGCGAGGAAAGCTTTGAGAAGATAAGTATAGATGAAGCCTTTCTCGAAATTACAAAATCTTCAGGTTCGGATTTTGACACGGCCAGAGAGATCGGGATGAGAATCAAGGAAGAGGTCAGGGAAAGAGAGAGAATCACCTGTTCCGTGGGAATCGGTCCCAATAAACTCATAGCCAAGATGGCATCCTCTTTTAAGAAACCAGACGGTATCACCGTTATAAGACCAGAAGAAATGAAGGATTTCCTGAGACCCATGCCCGTGAAAAAGCTCTGGGGTATCGGCGGTGTCACCGAAGAGAAACTAGCTGAGATGGGGATAAAGACCATCGGTGAACTTGAAGGGCATGACATACTGGAACTAATTGCTGTTTTCGGTAAGAATAAGGGAACATGGCTCAAGCAGGCCGCATCCGGTGTGGATGAAACACCTGTGAAAGAGAGGACAGCAAGTGACCAGATAGGAAGGATGGCCTCACTAAAACATGATACCAGGGATGAAAGCATGATCTTCTCTTTGCTGGATGAACTTGCAGATGATGTCCTGTCCAGGATCAGGTCACGGAAAGTAGGTTTTCGCTCAGTGACCGTAACTGTTATTTTATCGAATTTCAAAACATCTACCAAAAGCCGGACTTTCAACCACCCGGTCTCCGATGTGGAATCCCTTAAGGAGAATGCAGAACAGATGATGCAGCAGTTTCTTGAGGAAAGCACTTTGAACTTCAGGCGTATCGGAGTAAGGGTGGGAAATCTCAACGAAACGGCAGGACAGAAGAGTCTTTTCGATTTCTGAGGATATTAAGATGCCTGAAACAAATAACGCTTACAGGGGTAACAGACCGGGTGAAAGTAAGTGGAGAGGCGAGCTATATGATATTATCTTCGAGGCCGAAACACCTGCCGGAAAATATTTCGATCTCCTGCTGATCGTAAGTATTATCCTGAGTGTTATTGTGGTAATGCTGGACAGTATCGGTTCAGTAAGAAACAGTCATGGACAGGTGCTTCACGATCTTGAGTGGTTCTTTACTATCATTTTTACAATAGAGTACTTTCTCCGCCTTTTATGTGTCCGGAACAGGATAAAATACGCTGCCAGTCCGCTTGGTATTGTCGACCTCATAGCGATAATACCCACATATATGAGCCTCTTCCTCCCCGGAAGCCAGTTCCTGCTTGTGATAAGGGTACTGAGGGTATTGAGGATATTCCGTGTTCTCAAACTGGTGCACTATGTCAGTGAGGCGGAGATGCTTGCAAGAGCCCTGCGTGCAAGCAGACAGAAGATTACCGTCTTCCTGTTCACGGTGCTGACCCTTGTGATAATACTCGGCTCCCTGATGTACCTGATAGAGGGTGAAGAGAACGGTTTTACAAGCATACCCACAAGCATATTCTGGGCGATCGTTACCCTTACTACCGTGGGTTTTGGTGACATTGTCCCCCAGACACCCCTTGGAAGGACACTGGCATCTGTAATAATGATCCTTGGTTACAGCATAATAGCGGTCCCGACAGGTATTGTCACCTCAGAGATCAGCTTTGCCTCCATGGAAGAGAGGAGAAGAACAAGACCTCAGAGAATATGCCCGGAGTGCGGGAACCCTGAGCATGACAATGATGCCCTTTTCTGCAAGCATTGCGGAACAGGGATTCTGTAGATATTCAGGACTCCGCTATATCTGAATCATCATTATCATCATTCCTTTTTATACGGATATATATAAATAAGAGAACAGGACAACTTTTTTCCATCAAGAACTGACTCTATAAATATAGAGTGTCGTTTATAAATTAAATGAAAACACGTTGTCAAAAAGAGGGATTCATATATCAAGCTATGAAATGAAAAACGAAGAGGACAAGAATTTTCAGCTTGATCTGCTCAGAAAAACACTCGGGTCCATACAGGATCTTGTTGTGGTTATAGACAGGGATCTCAGAATAGTTACAAGCAACTGGAAAAACTGCGATTCAATACCCTCCAGGGAAAAGCAGGGTCATCCTTACTGTTATAGCTGCCTCATGAAACGCAGCACCCCCTGTGAACCATGTCATCTGCTCGAGGTATTTACCACAGGAAGATGTAAGAAGTTCGAGATCGAGGATCCTCTTGACAGAAAGACAAAGGCAATTGAGCTGTCTCCCATCTTTGATGAGAATAACCGTGTCACCATGGTCGTACGCCATTCAAAGGACATCACCGAACGCAAGAATGTGGAAAAGATCCTGAAGATGAGAGAGCGCCAGCATGCTGCAGTGGCAAAATTAGGACAGCAGGGACTGTCCGGAACGGATCTTGACCTGCTCATGAAAGAAGCCGTGAAACTTGTTTCCCGGACACTGGATGTTGAATACTGCAGGATAATGAAGCAGGAGAATGATGGAGACTTTGTGATGCTGGCCGGTGTGGGCTGGGAAGAAGATCGGGATGAAGATATCTCTCAGGAAGAAAGTAATAACGGACAGAATATACTCTGCTACACACTCTACAACGGGGAAACATCCGTCGTTGATCACAGCGAAACAAAGGACAAATTCAGTGGTTATTCATTGCTCAGGGACCACGGGCAGGTCAGCGGAATGGATGTACTCATAGGCAGCAGAGAAAGGCCATTTGGAACCATGAACGTTCACACAGCCCGGAAGAGGATGTTCACAGAAGACGATATACATTTTGTACAGTCCGTGGCAAACGTACTTGCGGAATCCATCAATCGCAGGGAAAACGAACAGAGGCTGGAAAAATACACAAAGGAACTCGAGGATACCACCGAGCTTAAGGTATTGTTTGCGGATATTCTCACCCACGATCTTCTCAACCCTGCAAACATCATCCGCGGATTCACAGAAGAGCTCATCATTCTTGAGGACGATGAGAGTAAGAAAAAATTGCTTGACAAGGTTCACACAAACAATGAGAAACTCATCGAGATGATGGAATCCGCTGCAAAGTTCATCAAACTCGAATCTGTCAACGACATCAGTTTCGAGGAGCAGGATGTTGTACCCCTGCTTGAAAAAGCCATCAGGAATTTCAGGGACAATATTGATAAAAAGAATATCGATCTTGTTTTCAATCCGGCATGCAAGTGTAAAATTATGGCAAGTCCCCTTATCGAAGAGGTCTTTGTCAATCTGCTCAGCAATGCTATAAAATACAGTCCTGATGAAGGGAAAATCGTTGTCAGCTCCACAGAACTTGGGGACAGATGCAGGATACAGGTTACGGATTTTGGTCCCGGTATCAGTAATGAAGACAAACCAAGGATATTTGATAGATTTAGACAGGCTGACAAGGGCAGTGTCAAAGGCAGCGGACTTGGCCTTGCAATAGTAAAAAGGGTCGTTGACCTGCACAGGGGAGAGGTAGGGGTCGATGATAATCCTCTTGGAAGCGGTAGCATCTTCTGGGTAAACCTGAAAAAAGCTTAGATGCCTTTTTATTCTAAAACTGCTCCCAAAGGCTTTTTATTCCACGCTATCCCACCTATATATGAGTTTATCAGATAGTGATTTAAAATCGATTTTTAAATCGGGGGCTTTGAAGTGGAAGATGAAAGAATATCATATCACGATTCAGTTCGTACAGTATATAAACGTATAAAAGAAGATGGCATGACAAATGTCTGGGACCGCTACGTAGCACAGGGAATGGGAGGCGATCCCGACAGAAGATGCGCATTCTGCCAGGCCGGTGTGCGTTGCGACCTGTGCTCCAACGGACCATGCCGTGGCAGCGCAGCAAAGGACAAGCGCGGAGTCTGCGGTATCACGGCAGACGGAATGGCAATGCGCATGATGCTTCTGCGTAATGTGATGGGAGCATCCACTTACCACTACCATACAACACAGACCATAAAGACACTCAGGGCTACCGCAAGAGGTGAAACACCATTTGAGATCCGGGAAGAAGGAAAACTGCGCAGCTTTGCGGACAGACTTGGTGTGGACAGTAGCGGTGAGGTGAAAGATATGGCCCTGCGACTCTGTGATTTTGTTGATGAGGATTTTGACAGAGAGTACGATAAGCCAAGCAGGATAGTCGAACTACTTGCCCCATCAGAGCGTCAGGAACTATGGAAAGAGATTGGCATCTTCCCCGGAGGTATCAATTCCGAGATGATGCGGGCCACAAGCTCCTCCCTGACAAACGTTGACGGGGATTATGTGAGCCTGGCTCTCAAAGCAATGAAACTGGGGATAGCAATGGCCTATCAGAGCCAGATAGTCAATGAATACTGTCAGGATATGATGTATGGCATCCCGAGACCGCACAATATGCGCGTGGACCTCGGAGTGCTGGACCCTGATTATGTGAACATTTTACCCAACGGGCATGAACCTTTCCTGGGATTTGCCATGGTACAGCTTGCCAGAGAACAGGAGTGGCAGGACAAAGCAAAGGAAGTCGGAGCAAAAGGACTCAGAATTATCGCCAACATCGAGACGGGACAGGAAATGATCCAGAGATGGGAGATGGATGATGTATTCTATGGTTTCACAGGAAACTGGATCATGCAGGAAGCGGTGCTTGCAAGCGGCGCTGTGGACGTGTTCGTATCAGACATGAACTGTTCCATGCCCATCGATCCACTTTACGCCGAGAAATACAAGTTCAGACTTATACCTGTGAGTGACCTGATCTCCTTTGAGGGAGTTACTGAAAGGTTGAACTATGTTCCCGAGCAGGCCCGTGAACAGGCTGCTCAGCTTCTTCAAATGGGAATCGATAATTTCAAGGAGCGCAGGGAATCCGTTAAGCCCGTTACCGGACTGCCGATGAGGGAAGCTGTTGTGGGTTTTTCCACCGAGAGCATACTTGATGCGCTGGGAGGAAACCTTGATCCGCTACTGGATGCTGTCAAAGACGGGACCCTGAGAGGAATAGCTGGTATGGTCTCCTGTACAACCCTCAGGGATTTCGGACATGATAACCATACCGTGGATGTGGTAAAGGAACTCATAAAACGCGACGTACTCGTGCTTTCCATGGGCTGCGGTAACGGCGCCGTACAGGTTGCAGGCCTGTGCAGTCCCGAAGCAAAGGAGCAGGCAGGCCCGGGTCTGAAAAGCGTTTGTGAGGCGCTCGGGATCCCGCCTGTACTGAGCTATGGTACATGTACCGATACCGGCAGGCTTGGAGATCTGCTTGGCGCAGTATCCGGAGCACTTGGAGATGTTCCGTTACCTGATCTGCCGGTCGTTGCAACGGCTCCGGAATACATGGAACAGAAGGCAACCATCGACGCGGTATTCGCACTTGCACTGGGACTCTATACACACGTGAACCCGGTGCCGACGGTGACCGGGGCTCCTGACCTCGTGAAACTGCTCACCGAAGACTGCAAAGATGTTACCGGCGGATTGCTCAACGTGGAAACAGATACCGTAAAAGCGGTGGACTCCATGATGGAGCATATTGAGAGTAATCGTAAGAAACTGGGAATCTGAAAATTCCCTTTTTTATCTTTATGAAATATTCGGATCAAAGACTTCAGAAAAACAAATTTCAATATTTATATAAATAACGATGACATTTATATCTCCATGGAGATCCTCATAACTGATATCGTTGATGCTGCCCTGATAACCGGTGTCACTGCAGTTTTTCTTTTTGCTGACATCATTGCAAAGAACCATCTGAAAATCAGCCTCAAGGATATCGGTGCGGATCTGGCTCTGGGCGCGTTCGTGGTTCAGCTTGCTTTTCTTACAAATCTGCTGACGAACCAGCAGATGAGCTCTTTTAATGAGAACGTTCTTTTTGCGATCGGTTTTGCCATTATCTGGATACTATGTCTCTGGCTTCCAAGCAAAAGGGACATACTCGCCGATATGTTCTCATACACCCTTGGAATATTCGCACTTGCGGGAGCCATCATGCATTCCCTGGGAGCTCCGAATCCCACCGGAATTCTGATAGTGGCAGTTGCCTCATTCATCCTTTCGGTTATAGGTTTCCTTTTCGCAGATCATCTTAAAAGTGAATCAACTACCCAGAGATTCCGCAGCATTACTAAAAAGATGAATGTCTATGAGATGAACGAGAACTACAGAAAGATAGATGCAGGAAAATCTGGTACCGACCCCCTTCAACCTGTTATAGACATTATCAGAGGTGCCATCAGGGATGATGATACCCTGACAGCCACACGCGGAATACGCGAACTTGCGGATTTTGGTTCGGAACTTGTTCAATACAACGATAATACTTCCCTGGTTATCAGGCATCTGAACGCACAGCTTTACGGTCTCGGGATGCTGGCAGAAGAAGAGCGAAACAGAGATTTGATTGTCGAGGTCATTGATGCCTTCAAAACAATAGCATGTAGCTGTATTCAAAAAGGTATGGAAAAAAGTACGTTACAGGCGACCGAATATCTTAACAACTTCTTCAGATGGCATATGGACAAAAGTTTCTTCCCGACCCTTGGCAGGATAGAGCTGATCAAAAGAGCTGAAACTACCACCGATCTCTATAATGTGCTCAAAAAGAATACCATTACCTCACCAAGACACAAGTTTGCCACTGCCAGTGGAAAGATAGGTGAGAACGCTGCCAGGTTCAGGATGATAGAAGCAGCAGAGAGGTCTGTTGAACTTCTGAAGATAATTGCCCTGGATGCAGCATCCAAAAAAGACATCGATACACTTGAATATGTGCGAAGCGCACTCGTTGAAGTCGCAGCTACGGTCAAGGAAAACAAGATCGAGCATCTTGAAAAGCAGATAATTACAACCCTCAGGGATATCTGTATCAAAGCCGTGCAGGAATCATCTGACAGGAAGAAGAACGATTCGCTTCCAAAAGCCGTTGCAGCACTCAGAGATGTCGGAGAGATATTCGGGGAGAGATCCTATCCTGATGTGACAGGCTCCCTGAAGGATATAGGTATAGTGGCTGCCAGGAGGTACTCCGATTCCAAGGTCTCCCATGTGATACCCCATATTGAGCACTTCTGTCTGCTTGCTTCGGAAAAACAAATGGATGACCATGCATCAAGTTCTGTGGTTGCCATCATGGAGGTATGCAGGGCTTCTATAAGAGAACAGATGGTGGAATCCACAGCCAGATCATCAAAAACCCTTGCCAGCCTTTCAAACAGGGAAGACCTTACGATCTTTGTGAACGAAGCAGTTTTCGAACTTGGGAAATACAGGGAAATGGACAGGGAGATGTTCGCACTGTTCGAGAAAACCTACAACAACTCTGGTGGGAAGTAAAACCGGCTTTTCGAAGATTATATGTACTGTCATTGTATTCTAATATTGCTGAGTGGTCACGTTAGAGTTTAGCGGACCTCAAATTTGAATTTACTTAAATTTAAAAATAAAAGGCTAAGGCAGGTCCAGACCTGGAACTCAAAGCCTGTAAGAAGGGATTATTATGGAAATCAACGGAGTAGAAATTGAAGATACTTTCGCAGAAGCGTTTCCGATCAAGATTGCAAGGGTTCTCATCACCGCAGCAACAAAACGCTGGGCAGAGATAGCCGCCCTGGAAGCAACAGGATTTGGTACATCTGTTATCATGTGCCCTGCAGAAGCAGGTATCGAGAAGTTCGTAGGCCCTGATGAGACACCTGACGGAAGACCTGGTGTTTACGTCCAGTTCTGCACCTTCGGATACGAATCACTTGAACACCAGTTACTCGAGCGCCTCGGCCAGTGTGTGCTTACAGCACCAACAACAGCAGTCTTTAACGGCCTTCCGGATGCTGAGAAACAGTTCAACGTAGGTTTCAAGCTCAAGTTCTTCGGTGACGGAATGGAATCCGAGACCGAGATCGACGGCCGCAAGATGTACAGCATCCCGATCATGGAAGGAGATTTCCTCGTTGAAGAGAACATCGGCGCTGTAGCAGGTATCGCAGGCGGTAACTTCTTCATCTTCGGTGACAGCCAGATGACAGCACTCACTGCAGCAGAAGTCGCTGTAGATGCCATCAAGGACCTTGAAGGCACCATCACCCCGTTCCCGGGCGGAATTGTTGCAAGTGGTTCCAAGGCTGGTTTTAACAACTACAAGTTCATGAAGGCAACCGCAAACGAGAAGTTCTGCCCGTCCATCAGGGACAAGGTAGAAGGCACAGAAATCCCCGAAGGCGTAAAGGCAGTGTACGAGCTTGTCATCAATGGTCTTGACGAAGATGCGATCCAGAAGGCAATGAAGGCAGGAATTGAGGCAGCCATCGCAGTTCCAGGTGTGTCAAAGATCACCGCAGGAAACTACGGCGGAAAGCTCGGAAAGTACCAGTTCCACCTGAAAGACATCTGCTGAGGGTCTTTCCTTTTTTTCTTTTCAATCCATAATTCTTAGATGGTCATATTTTTAATTTCGAATATTTCAGCCCACAGGCACAACTTTTTTTTAAGAACTGGATTAACTGAAAGTAATTATGACAGCAATGCAGGATTATCTGAAACCCACATCCATCGTCGATTTTGAACACCCGACTGTAATGGAAAAAGCAAAGAAACTTGCAGTGGAAACAGAGGACCCAATAAAGATAGCAAGACTTTGCTTCGAGTTTGTCAGAGACGAGATAAAACACAGTCATGATTACCGCATGAATCCTGTTACCCTGAAAGCATCCGAGGTCCTGGAACATGGTACAGGCTATTGCTATGCCAAAAGCCATCTTCTGGCAGCACTGCTCAGAGCTAACTCCATACCTGCAGGTATCTGTTACCAGCGCCTGAGCAGGGATGATAAGGGAGCACCATTTTGTCTGCATGCCTTGAATGCTGTTTATCTGGAAGATATTGGATGGTACCGAATGGATGCAAGGGGAAACAAGGAAGATGTGAATGCTCAGTTCAACCCTCCCCATGAACAGCTTGCATATGAGATCAGAATTGAAGGAGAAGCTGACCTGCCTGAAATATGGACAGATCCGATTCCACCTGTTGTGGAAGTTCTGAGCAAGTACACAGACTACGCTGAAGTCTATGACAATTTACCTGATGTTCCATTGATAGCGAATAACTGTGACGAATAAACACAGGCGAAAAACGTATATCAAACTAATTACGCTCTCTTAATCGGGGGTAGAAAATGAGCGTAAAAATAGACAGAATATTGATAGCTACCGATGGTTCTGAAAATGTGAAGAATGCAGTAGACTGGGGTATCGAACTTGCAAAGAGACACGATGCAAAAGTCAATGCCCTTTATGTGGTGCCGCCTTCAGGTATCTCTCTGGCCATGCGCGGTGAGATGTGGGCCAGGGGACTGCATGAGCACCTGAAAGAAGAGGGTGGCAAAGCTGTTGAACATGTCAGCAACCTGGGTAAGAAAGAAGGAGTGGAAGTAGAATCCGAGATAATCGAGGACAGGGATCCTGCGGATGCAATTGTGGACTTTGCTTATGAAAATAATATCGACCTGATAGTTATGGGAACGCTGGGTAGAACAGGACTTGACCATATACTGCTCGGAAGTGTCGCTGAAAACGTTGTTCGTCACTCAAAGAAACAGGTACTTGTGGTACCGGTAAAATAAAAGTCTATAAAAGTTTTATCGGACAAAAAAGAAGAAAAAGGGTAAATTAACTTATTACCCCATACCGATAGCCGTAAGCCCCGCATTTATACCGCTCTGGATTATCTCCTGCGGATTGATGCCTGTTACCTCGAGCATGACATAGACTCCAAGGAAAGTCCCGATCATACTTCCAAGGTTTGCAAGCGCTGCCACCATTATGACCCTGAAGAGGTTGTTCTTCATCATATCCTCTGTGGACTCGATGTCAACCATTCCCTTGAAGTCATCTGTGGTTGGATTGCGGTATTTTGCCTCGGTAAGACCTGCAAACCAGCCTGCAGCCATCATTGGATTCAGGGAAGTGAGCCATGCAACTGAAAAGGCAGTTATTACAGAGTAAGGATGACCCCTTGCAAGG
This sequence comes from Methanolobus zinderi, assembly GCF_013388255.1. Classification (NCBI taxonomy): domain Archaea; kingdom Methanobacteriati; phylum Methanobacteriota; class Methanomicrobia; order Methanosarcinales; family Methanosarcinaceae; genus Methanolobus; species Methanolobus zinderi. The sequence goes on along the minus strand of NZ_CP058215.1, from coordinate 214,977 downwards.
ATGGCCCCTGCAGCACTGAGTACCCCGTTGATCACAAACCACCAGGCAAAGGCCAGCATCATGGTTTCGAGGGGAACTCCTGACAGGATCAGCAGTGCAAAAGTAGCAAGGGCAATTCCCACGATCACAAATCCAAAGACTTTCATTATACTGAAGCGCTTTTTAGGAGCTTCGGTGGCATATTCAATCTTTGGAAGGGTATCGGGATTCTCAATATATTTCTGGATACCTGCCCTGTGTCCTGCACCCACAACGGCGACGATTTTTTTCCCGCCTCCTGATGCGGCCCTGAGAAGATTCCTTGCCATATAGGCATCCCTTTCATCGATCAGGACCTTGACTGCGTTTGGAGAAGTCTCCCTGAACTCTTCAACAAGCATGGAAACGATGTCCTGATTTGTTATGGTATCCATATCGATATCCTTGGTACCGCCGATGCCAAGCACCGCAGCGATCAGGCCGCCAAGCATCTTCAGCTTTTCAACAAAGCCCATCTTACTCCAGAAACGCTGCAGTGTTACCTGCACATTCCTGTCTATAAGAAGGATCCTGGCTCCGTTCTCCTCAGCCGCATCCATGGCACTGATCATCTCGGCACCCGGCTGGATGCCCATCTCGTCAGCGAATTTCTTCTGTACATGGGCAAGCAGCATGTGTACTATATAGAAATACACCTTGCCTTCCCTGAGCAGGTCTTTCACAGGAATGTCCGTATTCTCGACATTACCCTTTAGCGAATCGTATCTTGCCTTGCACAGTTCCACGGCTACGATATCCGGTTTTTCCCGCTCTATTGTACTGATAACTTCCCTGACACTTTTCTCAGAAACGTGAGCAGTTCCCACTATAATTATCTGGGAAGGTATGTTTTCCCGATTTTCGGTTTCCTGACCTGCTGTAGATGAGATAATATCCTTTACAATGTCAACTTCTGTCTGTTCATTCGTCGACGACATGGAAGCGACACTCTCCGCAGGGTGAAGGTCTCCCGAATCATTCAGCTCGTATTCACTGAATGTGCCCTGCGAATCATCAAAATTACTAGATTTTTTCAATTCTTATCCTCTTAAAATATTTTGAACTTATTCGTTCAGTAACGTCATTGTACGCATGAGATCCGATCTTGAGAGTATCCCGACCAGCTCTCCGTCGCTGACAACCAGCAGGCGTCCGACATTATTCACTGTCATCACCTTAAACGCCTCTGATGCCGTATCTTCCGGACTCACCGAGATTATATCCCTTGTCATTACATCCGAAACAAGGGTTGCAAAACGGTCGGTCGGAATGATGTTACGTATATCTGTAAATGTCACAATCCCTTTTAAAGAGTTACCCTGCATGACAGGATATCCGAGATGTTTGTTCTCAAACATAAATTTTGAGAGTTCTTCCACAGTAATATCAGGAGATACTGTCCGCACGTCTTCTGACATGATATCACTGACATTGTATTTTTCCAGGAGCACGGAAATAGTGGTTGATTTGTCCTCCTCGGATGCGCCAATATATACAAAAAATGCTATCAATATAAGCCAGGGGTTGAAGAACAGACCCAGAAGCCCCATGAGAAAAGCAAACATCTTCCCAAAGCCTGCTGCATAATGAGTGGCCTTGACATAGCTCATCCTTTTGGCATACCATGCCCTGAGCAGCCTTCCGCCGTCCATTGGAAACGCAGGTAGCAGGTTGAAGAGTCCCAGCACTATGTTAATAGAACCCAGGATGTAGAACATCAGCCAGATTGAAGTCCCACCGTAACCCGAAGCGGTGGAAGCTAAAATATAGTTTGCACCCAGGAGAATAAAACCGATGATAAAACTTACCAGCGGACCTGCAAAGGCCATCCTCAGCTCCTGGGAAGGTTCCCTGGGAATCTCCTCCATGGAAGATACGCCACCAAACAAAAGCAATGTAATATCCTTGATCTCAACACCGTAGCTCTTTGCAATATAAGAATGCCCGAGCTCATGTAATAGTATGCAGGCAAAAAGCAGGATAGTTGTCAAAAGAGACAGCGCATAGTTAAGGATGACCGGAGTCGTGCCCGCAAAACCAAGCGGATACTCGTTGATCGAAAAGACCAGAGCAAAGACAGGAAGGATAAGCAAAAACGTTATGTGGAGTTTTACAGGTATCCCCATTATACTCCCGATCTTAAGTGATGACTTCATGCTTTGTTGTTAGATGAGCTTCGTATTTAATTTTATCCGGGGATCGGAAAAAACTCAGACAGAACTTTTTGATCCGGAATCTGCCTGTGTAATTTAATGGGGAACTTACTCAAAACTGATTACTTTCACCCTGCTTGGATCATAAGTATATATTATACATACAGATTTCCACTCAAGCACGGGTCTGATGAACACACGTCCTACAAGTTTCAGGGCATGGTGTCATCAGCCTCATCCCCTCAACTGTTTCTCTCTTCACTATTCTTTTTTAGATCTCTCAAGACCGAAGTGCTTTTTCAAGATCGTTAATGAACATATCAATTGTTCCGATATCAAGATGAGGCATGATCACAAGCCTTAATGCCTTCGGATCCTGAGTGATGGAAACATGCCAGTCATATTCGCTGGAAAGTTTTGTTCTCAGAGTCGTAGGATGTGGAACCTCCAGTGCCACAACGTTCATCACGGGATCGATCACAGGCCTGATACCAAGTCCCTTTACCCTCTCAACCAGATGACCTGTAAGGTCCATGCATCTTTCAACCACCTTTGAGTATCCTTCTACCCCCAGGAACTTCATCACAGCATAGGTCGCTGCAACCGCTGCACCACTTCTGGTCCCTGTGAGCGTGTATTGGGTATCCACTGTGAGATAGGGAGCATGTACCCTCAGATGATTAATGTACTCGAAATCCCTGAAAAGCAACACACCTGAAGGAATGGTACTAAGACCCATCTTGTGAGGATCAACTGCCATGGAAGTTACCCCCGGAAGGGAAAAATCGAATTTGTGATTAGCTGAAATGAACGGCAGTACAAAACCACCAAACGCCGCATCTATATGCAGCGGAAGAGAATGAGACAGTGCAATTTGCGATATCTCTTCTATCGGATCCACCTGCCCGAATTCCGTGGAGCCTGCAATAGCAACCAATCCAACAGTGTTCTCATCTATAAGAGACTGCATTGAATCCACGGATACTTTCATCTCATGATCAAGATCAGCCTTTTTGACCTCCATATCAAGGATATCGGCAATCTTGTCGAATGAAAAATGAGCAGATGCTGGAACCACTATATTTGGTCTCACCTCAGAACTGTCATAGTTTCCCCGATCCCGTGAGAAATTACGCATTGCGCGAACTGCCTGAATATTGGATTCCGTTCCACCGGTTGTAAGATAGCCTTCAACAGAACCGCAATGATATATATCGCCAAGCATCAGGATAATTTGCTTTTCCAGATCATGGGTACCCCTGAAAAGACCAAAATCACCCATGTTGGACTCGATGAACTGCATATGTGCCCTGACGGCAACCTCATGGGGATAGGTACACATTGAACTGAGAACCCGCTGATAGCTGAAGTCCCTTTTTTTCGCATCACTAAGAAGATAGAAGATTTCTTCTTCGCTAACTCCGGTTTGCTTCATTTAACACATGAATACTACCGGATGTTTAAAACTATTGTGTTTGAAGATTTGCCTGGTTCTTTTAATTTGAAGATTGATCATTTTGCTGATTTTAGCATACTGATTTTGTTGATTTTGGTTATTGCTACATCATTTTTTCGGATTTTAGTTTAATAGATTGCAAAATAGGTCACAACAGATGAAGATAGATGAGAAAAAATTTAAGTATTTGCTATATCGACAGAATTTTGATTGTTACGGATTTCTGGAATCCTGTTTTTGTCCTCTGGATAACTCCGGGAAGATTTTTTGGCTAGAGAGCTACCCCATTATTTCTACTGGAAGCCTATCTTTTTGTTCAGTGTGTTTAATGAAAAGTAATCTTTATATATCAGAATATCCATACTTACACTACCAGGTTTTTTTTGAAATTTTAAAAAAAGATGTTTTCATCTTTTTTTGTGCATTCCAGTTGAAATCATAGGGTCACTGTGGTTTATATAGCTTCCAGTTGAAACAAAGGGGTTAAGTTCCATAGGAAGCTCTGAAGGTTATAACCATCCTGTTCAGGATAAACAAACTCTTCTTAAAAAAGCTCTCTTTTGTCGGTTTTTATCTTTCAAGTTTAAAAAGATCTTTAGTTGCATTTGAAACAGGGGGGTCTTCACCATAAGCATTAATAAGCTACTCTTCCTATGTATCCTTTGGAACGGAGAGATAGATGAAAAACGCTCTATTATCTTTACGCTTCTAATCCCCTCAGAATAATGTTTAACTTGTGCTACTGAATGGACAGGGTGACAAAAATGCAAAATAAATCGTTGGATGGTTTGTTTCAGGAGTTATTGGAGAGCGAACCAATTTTCAAGAACAAGGAGGTCTTAAGACACTCTTATACTCCTGATTCTTTGGTTCACAGGGATGATCAGATCAACAGTCTGGCTTCCATCCTGGTTTCCGCTTTACGAGGAGATACCCCCTCAAATATCCTCATTTACGGAAAAACCGGTACCGGAAAAACAGCTGTTACCCGTCATGTGGGTATTGAGCTGGAAAGAAAAGGTGAATCCCTTGGTACGTCCTGTAAGGTTGTGTATCTCAACTGTGAGGTCATAGATACTCAGTACCGTTTGCTTGCCAACCTTTCAAGGCAGTTCGGTGAGGATGTCCCGATGACAGGATGGCCCACGGATCAGGTCTTTGCGAAATTCAAGGAAGCAATCGATTCTGAAAAACAGGTCATTATTATTATTCTTGATGAAATTGATAAGCTGATCAAAAAAGGCGATGATGTTCTTTATAATCTTTCTCGAATAAATACTGATCTTAAAAAGGCGAAGGTAAGCATGATAGGTGTTTCCAACGACCTGAAGTTCACTGAATTCCTTGATCCAAGGGTCAAGAGTTCCCTTGGAGAGGAAGAGATAATCTTCCCTCCCTACGATGCGGACCAGATCAGTGATATCCTCCATGAAAGGGCTGAGATCGCATACAAGCCGGATGCGCTTGATGAAATGGTAATTCCCTTATGTGCTGCGTTTGCCGCCCAGGAACATGGTGATGCAAGACGCGCACTGGATCTTCTCAGAGTTGCAGGTGAGATTGCCGAACGTGAGAACAAATCACAGGTCGAAGAGCAACATGTCAGGAATGCTCAGGAAAAGATCGAGATCGACCGCGTGGTGGAAGTTGTACGCACTCTTCCCACCCAGTCCAAACTCGCCCTCTATAGTGTCATGCTCCTGAGGAACAACGGCTACAGGAATGTGACAACAGGCGAGGTCTACAATGTCTACCGCCAGCTCTGCATTCATGTTGACATGGATATCCTGACCCAGCGCAGGGTGACCGATCTTATGTCCGAGCTGGACATGCTGGGAATCGTCAATGCGGTCGTAGTAAGTAAAGGCAGGTACGGCAGGACAAAGGAAATCGTGTTGAGCGTACCCATCACAAGTACAAAAAAAGTGTTGTTCGAGGATTACAGGTTAAAACCACTGGATGGTTTCAAACCCGTAATGACGACGCAGTTGCATCTGTGATCAGAAGCTTGGGAGCATGAGTCTCAGATATCCCAGATAGGGAATCTTGAACTGCGCCACACCAATCACCCATTCCTCTTTCACGGGCATGAGGTAACTTACCTGACCCTGCTGGTCATAATATCTGTTTGTTACTTCGTTGTCACCTTTTGTGATATAACCGGAATGAGGTGCTTCCGGACCTCCCTCCCACATGGGCTCTCCCTCTTCGACATAATACATGGCCCGGTGGATGATGGGTGTTACGCCTTCCTGTCCGTAGGGTTTGTACAGTATCACATCTCCGTAACTATCAAATGAGGTATAATCATCTGTTCCCTGGGCATAGGTCACGATTTGCGTTCGGTCGATGTCTTTGATGAATATAATGTCACCAACGTTCATATGCGGTTCCATGCTGCCGGATTCCACGGCGACCATGGGAGTCCACATTCCAAATACTATCTGTGAAAAAGAGGCAAATATCAAAACGGCTAAGAATACCGATAGAATATCACGGGCAAGTGATACGTAAAAGTTATCACTTTCTTTGAAGGCCTTATACTTATCCTTTAAGGTCATTTTATTCCTGCCTGAGGTTTAGAATATAAAAGAATATTTCAGGATTATGAATATACTTGCAGCCAATAAAATCTTAACGTATGGATCAATAATTGCAATTTTATACGTTGACATTCTTACTTTAAAAAAACACCCGGTCAATCATGAATGAAGTTGATGTCCTGACGGTTTTTATCGAAGAAGGTTACCAGATCAGCCCTGAGGCAGTGGAACTCATATGCTCCCACTGCTCACCCGAGAGGCTGATACAGCAGGTCCTGGGAAATATTGACACTTCCGTGCTGGTGATCGGTGTGGAGCATATCGACATAGATTCTGCTGCTGCTGATCCTGCTAATGAGTCAACCGACGGTCCTGTCACCACTTTTGTTGAAAATTCTGCCGACACACTCAGGATCCAGACAGAGCAGCCGCTGGCTTCAGTAATCACCAGTAGCGGATCGCCTGATTTCTTACTGTCCGATAATCCGGTATCTATTATTTCGGATATCTCCGATAATTCCACCTGTGTGGGAGAATACATGGAATTTGTGCAGTTCTTCAGGAACCGCTACAGCAGGCTCAGTGAGATCATACGCTCCAGGGTCAATGCAAGACCCATTGAGAGTCTGAATAAGAACCGGTCCCCAGGACTGCGTGGGGGCAAGGATTTTGGTGACGTATCTATAATCGGTATGATATCCGATATAAAAAGTACCAGTAACGGCCATAAGATCCTGGAGGTGGAAGACCCTACGGGTTCTTTTTCGGTGCTAGTGCGCATGGCGGACAAGGAACTCTATGAGCAGGCCACACATCTTGTACTGGATGAGGTCGTGGGTTTTTCCGGTGCGCTCACAAATGACGGAAAGCTCATGATAGCTCAGAAGATCATTATTCCCGACCTTCCCAACACAATGGCAAAAAAGGGTGGCAGCTTTGGCAAGGCAGTACTCACATCCGATGTGCATGTGGGTAGTACCACTTTTATGGAAGAACCATGGGAGCGCTTTGTTGATTTTCTGAGAGGTGATACCGATAACGAAGCTCTTGCAGCTATCTCAAAGGAAGTGCGCTACCTTGTGGTTGCAGGTGATCTTGTGGACGGGGTGGGAATCTATCCCGGACAGGAACATGAGCTCAACATCCCGGATGTGTATGATCAGTACAGAAAGGCCGCCGAATATTTTGATGAGATACCAAAGAACATAAGGGTGATAATTTCTCCCGGAAATCACGACGCAGTAAGACAGGCCGAACCTCAGCCCAAACTTCCTGAGTGCATCAGGGCCGATTTCCCGTCCAATGTGACCTTTGTGGGAAACCCGGCAATGGTGAATCTGGACGGAACGAAGATCCTGATATACCACGGTCGTTCAATAGACGATCTTGTGGCAGCCGTGCCCGGCGTCTCATATACCGAACCCACCAGGGGTATGGTGGAAATGATGAAGTTCAGGCACCTGTCTCCCATGTACGGAAGCCGCGTTTCCATTGCACCCGAGAAAAATGATCATTTCGTGCTTGGCCAGGTTCCCGACATTTTGCACTGCGGTCACGTACATACCGTGGGTGTTGAATGGTACAAGAACGTGCTGCTGGTAAACTCCGGTACATGGCAGGACCAGACCGAGTTCCAGAAAAGGATGAATGTCGTCCCGACACCGTGCCAGGTTCCGGTTGTGGATCTTGCGACCTACAGGACGAGCATTCTCAGGTTCGATGAATAAATTCTTTCATAATCTGAAAAATGGCCAGCCCGAAGGTTCAGCGCTTTATTTTCAGGAAATGCTTTATTTTCAATTTCGAATGGTCCATTGTCTGCTCGGGACAGATGGCAACACAACGCCTGCAGCTCGTACCAAGGCAGTGCTGACTGTCTATATTCGCAAACCTCTTGCCCTGCTCTTCAGTTATAACTACAGCGTCTTCAGGACATTCTTTTTCACATTTATGGCACAGAATACATTTTTCCACGGGTCCTTCAAGGATAGTACCTATATCCTTTACAATATCAAGGCCTTTTTTACCCACATCATCGATGTCCCTTGAAACACGTCTTTCGATATTCACCTTTTCGAGTTTGGGAGGGAAGGGCTTGATATTATACATTTTGATCATCTCATCATAGATCTCTTGGGGCATTCCCTGCTGCCAGTAGGAAAGTTCGCAGATATATATATCCTTGAATGTCTCGCTTGTGGCCATCATGAGGTGATCGGCATGTATTTTTCTTGCTATTTGCATAACATCGCATAGCCTGATAGGATCTACGGCAAGCTTTCTCGCAAGGCCGATGGAAGTGTTGCCAAACTGGACGATGTTCTCGACAAAACCCGGAACAGAACCTATATGCCTTGCTTTTTCAGCATCTACATATGTACCACTGGCTCCGGACATATAGACGTATTTCAGGTCGGAGTAATCAATACCGGCTTCTATCATCAGGGTCATATGGGCTGCCAGTATGGCACCTATTGCCTTGCCCACTTCTTCCACATCTTTATCTGTGATTATGATGCTGTCTCCGAGGATGATCCTCCCTTCGGGAAGATGGGGCAACTTCTCTGTGAGTCCTTCCTTGATTGCCAGGGCGATGGTGGAAATTACTCCCGTACCTGTAATACCCCTGGCCTGAGTATCAGAGGACTCTATGGTTTTGCCGGAAACCGGATCTACAAGGTCTCCCTTTACTGCTTCCATCTTCTCATTGAGTACTATAAGTCGCCAGTAATCACCCTCAGTATTAACATCGCTTATGGCTCCGGGACCTGCCAGCATACCGCAGTTGATACCCTGACCTTCAATGGCCGGACCGGCAGCGGCACTTGCAGTGATTATCTTTTCCCCGACCTTCAGTGCCATTTCCGCATTTGTTCCGTAATCCGTTACCAGGCATGGTCCGTCCTGTTCAAGAAAATCGGTTTCCATCATCATGGCAAGAGCATCAGCCCCGATCTCGTGTTTTATTGCAGGAGGAACTACTATCTCGCAGTTATTCATAGGATAGGTTTTTTTGAATATCTCGTTGGCAGGAAAGATGCGGGCATCCCTTTTCACATTATATACACCAAGATTTTTCTGCTTTGACTCTCCTGCATATGCAAGGTCCCGAATCTCTGTATTCTGGAAAAGGGATAATTGTATAGGGTTCCCGCAAACAGCTATTCTCTGTATGCCCGAAGGATCAACGTCAAATCTTTCCAGCACCTTTTTCACAGCTTCTACCATCAGTCCGTGGGCTACATCCCTGCCTGTGTTAATGGCAAAATCCAGATGGTCCATCACATTCCCACCGGGAAGAGGATGACCCATGGTAATCACTGTTTTGATCGTCTCCTGCTTTTCAAGGTCTATTAGCTGTGATCTGAAACCACTTGTCCCAATGTCCAGTGCAATTACGTACATGAGTTTTTCCTTCACAAAACATTTTGAATTATTAACCTTCAGCTTTTGATTTGAGGGCACTGAAATATATATTTTGTGCCTAAAATCCGGGTATACAAAAACATAGCCCTATAAAATCAAAAACATTTTCATAAAATGTACTATTTATATTTTACTATACAATAGTCTCTATTGTTCTATGAATATTTCGGCAGAGCTAAAAATTGATTAATACTTTGACTAACAAACAATATAACAGGAAATGTTTAGCTTAAGGGGGAGTTATATGGGAGCTGACATATCAGACAAAAATGATCCGGAGGTCTGTGAAAATACTCTGGATGAGGTTCTTGAAAGGGAAAAAGTACTTGAAAAAATAATAAACAATGGTCCTGTTATTGCTTTTCTCTGGAAGGCGGACGACACTCCGGAGGAAAAATGGCCTGTGGAATATGTTTCAGATAATGTAAGCCTTCTGGGTTATACAGTGGAGGATTTCACTTCAGGCGGCCTACTTTATGCTGACATAGTCCATCCTGATGATCTTCCTGAGGTAGAGACAGAACTTTCGGAGATTCGTGACGAGGGAGGTACTGTTTTTGTCAAGGAGTACAGGATAAGGACCAAGTCAGGAGAGGACAGATGGGTGAAAGAGCAGACCTTCATTCAGCGTAACGATGAAGGTGATGTAACACACTATCAGGGTACAATTTTTGACATAACAGAGCAGAAGAACAAGGAAATGGCATTAGAGGAAGCACTGAACAAACAGATGTCTCTGGAGAATGCCATAAACAATAGTTCTACCATGGTATTCCTGTGGAGGGCAGAAGAGTTTCTGCCTGCGGATTATGCTTCTGAGAATGTCTCAAGGCTTGGTTATTCAGCTGAGGACTTTATTCTTGGTCGTGTTAATTACAGTGACCTGGTCCATCCTGATGACTACGCGAAGGTCAGTAATAAACTTGCGGAGAAATGTGAGGATGGAAGTAACAGCTATACTCAGGAATATCGTTTAAAATCCAGAGACGGAAAGATATTGTGGGTAAGTCAGGGAACTTTTATCCAGAGAGGCAGGGCCGGGAATATAGATTATTTCCAGGGAGTTGTTCAGGACATCACGGAGCTGAAGGAAAGGGAGATCGAACTCAGGGAATCATTTGAAAGGCAGGCTGAACTGCTGGAAAGAAAACAGGCACTTGAAACGATTGTCAATCACAGCCCGGTGGTTGCTTTCCTATGGAAAGCGGGGTCGGACGATGAGATGGAACTCTGGCCTGTTGAATTTGTTTCAGACAATATAACCATGTTCGGCTATTCGGCTGATGAGTTTCTTTCAGGAGACATTCTTTATGGTGATATAATCCATCCTGATGATCTACCTGAGGTACAGGCGGAACTTTCGGACATCTGTGATGAAGGTGGTACCGTCTTTGTCAAGGAATACAGGATAAGAACCAAATCCAAAGAACAGAGATGGGTGGAAGAGAAGACCTTCATCCAGCGTAACGATGACGGAGTTGTCACCCATTATCAGGGTATTATTCAGGATATCACGGAACTAAAGCAAAAGGGATGATAAAGGAGTAAATTCTCCTTTATCAGATAACAGAATACAGCATGGAGGCAAACCCGATCACCAGGGGTCCATTACAAGGTCGACACGGTACCTGCTTCCGACCTCCGGAGGCAGGCCGCAGGGTATCCCTGGAGTGGAGACCAGACATCTTTCCTCGATCATGCCCTCGGATATTGTATCCGCATTGGGTGTGGCCTCAAATACCATGGAAAATTTTTTCCTGTCGTCGCTGCAGTAAGGTTTAATTCCCAGCTCATCCACAGCCTTCTGCAAAAATTCCCTGTTTGGGTCGCAGGCATAGACATTGAAACCCTTGTTCACAAGGTGGCATGCTCCGGCATAACCCACTTTCCCAAGACCGATGACAAGGATATCCTTTGAATTTGTCTCATTGAACCTTGAAGCAATATCTGCATATATCACCCCAGTGGCCACGTGGTTACTCACGATCTTCCCGTTGCGAAGGTTGTGCGCAATAAAAATATGGTCGTCTGCCATGAGTATGATGTCGGCGCCCTCTGAGACGGCTTCATAGTAACCTGTAATGTCCGGATGTTCGGTAATAAAACCCTCAAGGCCGAAATACTGCACGATAAAAAGCAGTGACGAAGTAAAGGTGCTGATTATCCCCTCACCTGCTGTTATTGGGATTATTCCTACTTTCGGAGAGTCGAGTTTTGTTCCGTACAGCTCCTCGCATATTCCTTTGATATTGAGGCCGGTGACCCTTTTGATTATCTCATCGTTCTCCTCAAGCTGTGCGGACAGGTTCTCAAGATCCTGTGGTGTTAAAAGTGCCATTTTATTCCTCCCGATTTTAATTCAGGTTTTCGATTCCAAGATGTTCCCTGACAATACCAAACCCTCTCTGTCTGTTATTTTCTGCTTCTTCCTTTCCCGGACCCCAGCTCATAAGAGTAAAGACCCGGATATCACCGATGCATTCAAAGATATCGAGCCCGTGAGAAGCGTGAAAAACATGATAATCCGTGCCCTGTGAGATCACATGCTCACCGACAGGCACAAGCCCACCTTCTTTCAGGGCAAGGTGCTCGAAAGTACAATAATTACCGTTAGAAACTATTCTTGAATTATCTGTATTACCAATACCACCGGAAAAAGCCTGCACAAGCATCTCAACAAGATTTATCCCTGAGGAATGGTAAACCACAGATGGTGTCTGGCTGGGAAACCTTGCATCGATCTCCAGCACTTTCAGCCCCCTTGGACTGTCTATTGCCTCAATGTCCATGATTCCCCGGAGTCTGAGATTCCTGGCAAGTTTGAGGGAGATATCCCTTAACTCCTGGTGATGGTCTATGGGTGTTACCATATGGCAGTCATAGGTCTCGTCCACATGCACCTTTGTTTCCTTTGCAACAGCGAAGTTCTCACCGTCACCCACAAGCTCAAGGGAGATGACATCTCCTTCCACGTACTCTTCCACAAGCATGTCAGGATCAAGACCATCCAGTTCTCTGTTGTTGTAAATGATAGAAGTACCCACACTGCTGCTCTCACACGGAGGCTTGACGAAATACGGAGGGGATGTAGGATTGTCAGCAGGTGTGGGTACGTCAATTGAATAGAAAAAATCCTTGGACCGTTTTTTGTCCATACTGATATGGTAGGCGTCAAAGTCAAAAAGCAGGGGACAGGCCAGCCTGTCTTTTATTTTTTTCAAAGATTCGATTGTCTCTATATTCTCATTAACAGGAATTATCGCGTCCACATTCTCTGAGATCGCGACCAGTCTATCAGGTTCCCTGATAACATCGAAGCAATGGAAAAAATCAACGGCACTGAGTATCAGGGGCTTTTCCCTGCGGTCCACAAGCAGAACTTTCATACCTGCCTTGTGTGCAAGGTATGCGACCTCGAACCCCTGCAGTTTACCACCTATGATGCATATGGTTCTCACAGGGCCACCGCCAGAGTTTCAGTTTTCCTTTTTTTTGCTTTTTCCAGTATCCTGTTAAAATCGTCCTGTCCTGCGGGCTTCATGCCCATATTTTCAAGTGCTTTAATAACGCTTTTCGGGTCCCGGTGTCTCTCAAGACCCCTATCATAGTTGACGACACCTTCGAGGGTCGAGTCAGAAGGTATTATGGATGTGACAACATTTGCACCTGCGTTCAGTCTGTGCACCATTCCCGGGATACCTTCAAGGTCAAGGGATGCCGGTATGAGCCTGTCAGGAAACATAAGTCTCAGAATAGCTATTATCTTGAGCTCTTCCATACTGGACTCAGGTGTTTTTTTCCAGAGAGGGGTCCCTTCCTGTGGAACAAAGGTCATGACCCTCACCATGTCAGGATTTCCCTTCTGCATACCCCTGAGTGATTTTATGGTGGATTCGATATCATTTCCAACGCCTGTGAGTATTCCGTCCTCGACACAGTATCCGATATTCCTTGCAAATTCCCTGGCATGCCGTCTTTCATCAAAAGATTGTCCGACCCTCAGTTTTCGGTAGAGCTGCCTGTCATGTGTTTCCTGGTAGAGTGCAAGAAAATCGGCACCGCTTTCGTAAAGCCTGTTAAGCGTCCTGTCATTCATCACACCCGGGGAGATCATGATCGGAAGGTCTGTTTCCTCTTTAACTATCTTCACAATATCCACAAACCTTTCCGGGTTGCTGTGGAAATAGGGGTCTTCACCCATGGTCAGGTCGACCATGTGAATGTTTTCTCCTTTGAGTGACCGGCATATGCCTCTTACTTCATCGGCATCAAGTCTGTATCTGTTTATATGATTTGATTCCCGGTAGTAACAGAAGGCGCATTTGTTCCTGCAGTGAGTGGAAAAGTAGACGAAGCTGTACAGAAAGACATTGTTCCCGAAGTAGTGATCCCTTATCTTCCTTGAAACATAGTAGAGCTTTTCGAGATCGTCTTTTTCAGTGATACTCAGAAGACCCCTGAGATGGCTGTCTGTGAGCTGAAAGCCGTTTAAGATATTTCCTGCAAGGCTGTCCAGTTCATCCTGTGTCATATTCTCTAACATTTTTCCCACCTCACAGGGTCGTGCAGATTCCGTTGTAGTACGACTCTGACCTTGCAGCACGCTTTATGTTCTTGAAATCATGTTTGACCTTCAGCAATCTCTCAAGGCCGAAACCGGCTCCTATCCAGGGTTTATCGACACCCCAGTCCATATCCATGGGTATTGGTCCCACAACAGCGGAAGAGAGTTCCAGGTTCTTGTGCATGACATCCATGGTCTCGCCGTAGACCATACAGCTGTCAGCCACGATCTCGTAGTCTATATCCAGGAAGTTCAGGAATTCATCGATAATAAATTCAAGTTCCTCTCGTGTACATCTGGATCCCATCTGACAGAAATTGAGCATGGTGAACTCCTCGAGGTGGCTGCTGCCGTCTGATTCCTTACGGTAGCAGGGTCCTATTTCAAATATCCTCACGGGGTCCGGTAATACGTTGTCGAATTTGCGCAGGTGGTTGTACAGACCCGGTGCAAGCATGGGGCGCAGGCACATGTTATCTCCTACCCTGAATATCTGCTCGGATAGTTTCTTATCCTCACCGACCCCCATCCTTTCCATGTATTCGAAGGGAATGAGTATCGGAGATTTAACCTCAAGGAAACCCATGTCCACGAAGAATTCTGTAATTGTCCTCTCAAGTTTTCCAAGCAGGTTCTCACGGCTGTCTTCGTACATCTGTCTGATATCTTTCTTTCTTTCTGTGCTAAGTACGGATTCAAGTTCGGCAAAGGAGCGTTTCTCCTTTGAGAATGATATCATCTCCCCGGGTCCGAGCAAAGAAAGTATCCTGTTCTTCTGGCTCTGGGTGAATTGCGGCTTTGAAGCTTTGGCAGGTTTCTGGAAAGAGTGATTTCCGGATTTCTTTACCTTGGGTTTTTTTGTGCGTGGCTGCGGTACGAATGTTTTTGCAGCAGCAGTTTTTGTCTGTTTTTGGGTCTGTTTTGCAGAAACAGCAGGTGTAGATGCCTGAACTGGTTTTACCGGTTCATGTAGTGTATTCTCGGACGGCAACGCCATATCAGGTATTTTATTTTCGTATGAATTGAATTGAGAAGAAGGTACGGTCCTGACCGATACTTTGACCTCGTTCTTTGAGATCTTCCTTGAGAATTCTTTTATTTTTTCTTCCGGGACGCGGCATCTTTTGCAGGGTTTCTGGAATTTGCGGTTTCGCAGAGACCTTGCAGCCCTGCTAGATCGGGAATTTCTCACCTTTACTACTTCTCCGCAATCCATTGTTATACGCAGGTTCTTATGTGATGCCTCACAGCTTTTTATCCCGTGGAGACGTCCGTTTCTGGACACCCAGAGGCCGTTTTTGGATATTAATGAGTCTAATGGCTTTCTCTCCATGCTTTCAGCTCCTTGGATAAGACCTTTTCTTTATCATTTCCTAGAATCCCAGAAATTCGAGTATCCAGCTGCTTCCGTTGCTTTTCTTGATTGACATATGATTTCCTTCCTTTGAATCTGTTACATGTTGTTGATAGCTTGATTTTTGAATTAGCAGGTCTTAAATATACAACCTGATTAATTGGTTTCCTGAAAGCTCGGTATCTAATTCACATAAGAATCTGCTAATCGGCATATATATATATTTCCGCAATGTTGGATATTTATAGTTTTTGCAAAATGCCTTTTTTATCTGGTATAAATACTTATCTGTCTGCAATCTAAATCATACACATAACAGAGATATCTAAGCAACCACCGGCTCTGTTAATAAATGTGAATGGAGTTCTGTGTTTAGTTGCGATATATGTATTTTTATTTCTCCTTACCAAACACCCTTTAATTATTGAGTACTACCTACTGGACAGGGGAACCATTTTTAAATCCATGATATTTTCTTGATGCTATCAGGTGTTATACATGGTTAAAGAAGAAATATTCAAAGATATCTCAAATGCTGTTGTATCATGTAAAAAGGATTCTGTTAAATCAACTGTGGAAAAAGCATTTCATGAGGGCATCCCTCCCGAGGTGATAATCGAAAAAGGTATTATCCGTGGGATGGATGAAGTGGGAGTCCTGTTCGAAAGTGGTAAGCTGTTCCTGCCGCACCTGGTACTTGCAAGCGATGCCATGGAAGCCGGTATTAGTGTGCTTGAGAAAGAGCTGCAGGAAGTAGAGAATGAAAAACTTGGTATCATTGTCATAGGTACTGTCGAAGGTGACGTGCATGACATCGGTAAAATTATTGTTTCCTCTATGTTGCGAATATCCGGATTCGAGGTATATGACCTTGGAAGGGATGTTCCTCTTCAGGACTTCATTGACAAGGTAAAGGAAACTCATGCAGATATGCTTTGCATTTCAGCCCTTACCACCATTTCACTGTCCCGTCAGAAAGAACTTATCGAGATGCTCATGGAACAGGACCTGCGTGATAGTGTAAAGGTCATGATAGGCGGTGCTGCTGCAAGCATGGAGTGGGCTGAAAAAATAGGTGCAGACTGTTATGCAAAAAATGCTGTTGAAGCCGTTGCAAAGATAAAGTCTCTTTTCCTGCAGAAGTAAAGATCATAAAATACCATATCGTATCGGGATATTTTGGCCCTTTGGATGCATTTGCTGGCAGATCCTAGATCACGATCTAAATTTCTGGTCAATACCAGCGAAACATTACAACGTCGTTATAATGATAAAAGAGCCTCGAAACATTTATTTCTCATTGATAAATTCAAGAGCAGTAGACACATTGCTTTGAGTTTATGATATATACTTTTCTCTCAGTGCTTATTGTAACTGACTGTATTCCGGTCTTAAGTGTTGTTTACCGGAGGACAAAGGTGACGAGGTGTTAGTAATGAGCAATGAAGAAATGTTTAAAGAACTCTCTGATGCCATTGTTTCCTGCAAAAAGGATGCTGTTATAGCAACCGTAGAAAAGGCAAGGGACGAAGGTATTCCGCCTGCTGAGATCATAGAGAAAGGTCTTGCAGCCGGAATGAATGAAGTGGGTGTTCTCTTTGAGAGGGGCAAGTTATTCCTGCCACATGTGATGATGGCAGCAGGTGCAATGGAAGCCGGTGTGGCTTTACTGGAAAAAGACATGCCAAAGGATGCTGCAAGTAAGAAGCTGGGTATTATCGTAAACGGTACTGTCGAGGGTGATGTACACGATATCGGTAAGTCCATCGTTTCCACAATGCTGCAATCTTCAGGATTTGAGGTTCACGATATCGGCAGAGATGTGCCCTTGCAGGATTTCATTGACAAGGCAAAGGAAACCAGTGCAAATATGATCGGCATGTCTGCACTCATGACAACCACACTGCCGGGCCAGAAGGATGTCATTGAAATGCTCAAGGAACAGGGCATGAGAGACGGTGTAAAGGTCATGGTTGGCGGTGCTCCTGCAACAGAAGCCTGGGCAAACAAGATCGGTGCTGACTGCTACGCAGAGAATGCCAGTGAAGCTGTCACAAAGGCAAAGGAACTGCTTCTTTAAATGAGGTGAAAGTTGTGGCAACAGAATATAAGTTAAGAATGGGAGACGGAAAGCGTCTCTTCATGACAAAGGAGCAGATCGTAGCTGACCTGAAAGAAGGTATGGCAGATGCTGCAGACCTTGGTGACATTCCTGATCTCAGTGAAGATGAGATCGACAAGCTCGTGGAAATTATCACCATGCCTTCCAGGATGGTAGGTGTAGAGCAGGGTATGGAAGTTCCCGTAACCCACGACATCGGAACCATCAGGATCGATGGTGACCAGGGTAACAGCGGTGTCGGTATCCCGGCAAGCAGGCTTGTTGGTGCAATGATGCACGAGCGTGCATTCGGTGCTGACACAATGGAACTCGGTCACATCGACTACAGTTACAAGCCTGCAAAACCTGTGATCGCACAGGAAATGCAGACAATGGAAGTCTGCCAGCAGAACATGATCGTTCCTCTGCTCTACGGTGCAATGCCAAACATGGGTCTCTACTATACACCAGACGGACCATTTGAGAACCCCGGTGACCTTATGAAGGCATTCAAGATCGATGAGGCAAGAGAGTCCATGGAGCACTCTGCAAAGCATCTTACAAGGGACATTGTATGGATCATGCAGAGGATGATGGCATCCGGTTCCGATGGTGTCAACTTCGATACGATCGGTGCTGCAGGTGACGGTGACATGTATGCCTCCCTGCATGCGATCGAATCACTGAGAAAGCAGTTCCCTGATATCTATATCGAAGCAGGTATGGCAGGAGAACTTCTGCTTGGAATGCACGGTGAGCTTGAATACGACGGTACAGTGCTTGCAGGTCTCTGGCCACACCAGCAGGCTGCACTTGTTGCAAAGGCAGGAGCCAATGTTTTCGGACCTGTTGTAAACACCAACACCAGCAAATCTTCAGCATGGAACCTTGGAAGAGCTGTTACCTTCATCAAACAGGCTGTTAAGGATTCAACAATCCCGTGCCATGTGAACATGGGTATGGGTGTAGGCGGTATCCCGATGCTCGAGACCCCGACGGTTGATGCTGTATCAAGAGCCAGCAAGGCGATGGTCGAAATTGCTGGCGTGGACGGCATATAGATAGGGGTCGGCGACCCGATGGGTATGCCGATCTCCCACATAATGACCTCCGGAATGAGCGGAATAAGAGCAGCAGGTGACCTTGTTGCAAGAATGGAACTGGCAAAGAGCATGCGCGTCGGTGACGCAAAGGATTACGTTGCAAAGAAGCTCGGTGTTTCCACACTTGATCTAAGTGATGAATATGTGATGAGGGAATTGAGAGAGGATCTTGGTATTGGTGTAATCACTTCAGTTGCAGGAGCTCCCAAGGGAATTGCTGCAAAGATGAACATCGAGAAGCTTCTGGATATAAAGATCAACTCATGTGAGAAGTTCAGAGGTCAGGTGAGCAAATAAGCGTTAATTGCCGTCATGCAGGCTGTGTCTGTACGGCGGCTGTATGATACCTGCAACTTCCCGCAGATGATGAAAACATAACCTCCAATTTATGAAACTCATTAACGCTCTTTCGGAAGGTCTGCAGGTATCAGTAATTATTATCAAACGAAGGTGAAAATATATGAATTCGAATGAAGAGACAGGGATTGACTGGCAGCATGCCGAGCAATGCTCAAAAGTGGTATGTGAGTCCGGTGAATCTGGTGGACTTGAGCGTTCGATCGACTGGAAACAGGGTCTTGCCATCGCTGTGGGTGTGCCTCTGCTGATCCTGCCGTCGATAGGATATTTTGCAGGCTGGCTATGGTCGGCTGCTATTATTGTGTGGGGTCTTTCCGTATTCCAGGGTTTCATGCAGAATCTGGCTTACGGTGAACTTGCAACAACTTTCCCGAAGGCATCCGGTCTTCCCGGATTTGCACAGAATGTATTCAAAACACCTGACTACGCAGGAAAGTATGACAGAGGTAAGCTTATAGGCGGATTCAGTGCATGGAGCTACTGGTTTGCATGGAATCCCGTACTTGCTATCTTTGCAATCCTTGTGGGTTTCTACCTGCACAGTCTCTTCCCCTCACTTGCAAATACATTCACTGAATATCAGCTATCGCTTGCTGCAGGAATCGTGATATTCGGAGGTCTCATACTTGTCAACTACCGTGGTGTATCAAGTGGTGCACTGGTAGGTTATATCCTTGCAGCACTTGCATTTGTACCATTGATCATAATTGCCCTGGCACCATATGCCACAGGGGATTTCGTACTTTCGAACATCACCAGCACCTGGCTGCCAACAGACTGGGTATGGGACCTTAACAGTGTCCTGATCCTGCTGGGTATATTCGCAATGGCTCAATGGAGTGCATGTGCATGGGAAACAGCAGCTATATACGGTCCCGAGTACAGGAATCCGGGTACGGATGTGCCAAAGGCACTGTTCTCCTGCGGTGCGATCTGTTTCTTTGCATATGTAATCGTGCAGACAACAGTTACCGGTGTGCTAGGTATAGAGGGTATCGCCAACGCACCGATCGATCCTATGCTTCCGGTTGCACAGGCATCCCTTGGTGATATAGGTTCAACCATCGCTATTGTAATGCTCATTGCTGCAATGGTGCTCATCATACAGACTGCATACCTGGGATCTTCAAGGGCAATGCACTCAATGGCAGTTGAAGGAAACCTGCCAAAGGTTTTCGGTAAAGTAAACAGCCATGGAACTCCCGTATTCGCCATGGTAATTATTGGCCTGTTCAACCTGGTACTCATATCAATGGGTACTCCAACAGCTATCCTTGCAGCATCCGCCATAGGATATGTTTGTGCCAATGGTATCAGTCTCTTTGCATATGTAAAGGCAAAGATGAACCCGCACCTTGTAGGTCTCGAGAGACCTTTCAAGGCACCAAAGGGCTGGAAGAACGTCGCACTTATGTTCGGTCTGTTCAACATTCCTCTCTGTCTGATCGGTATAATCTATCTAAACAGTATAGAAGGGAGCTGGTTCTCCACAGGTGTAGGAATAGTCGTACTGGCTCTGTACATACCCATGTGGTATTATTCACAGCATGAGAGCCATGTGGCAAGATCGGAACCACAGACAGCATAAGAAAGGAGACCTGGACAGCAAGCATTAAAAATCTGCTTGCTGTACGATTTTTTTATTTTATATTACAGTTTAAATCACAGATATTTTCTGACTTATCCTTGTAGTAGCTGAACAATTCCCGGCTCCACTCGAGAGCCCTGGAATCGAAGCTCATTATAATCCGGTGATCGTATTGTCCCTGTTTGTCAAAGAAACAGAGAAACAGGAAACGATCGGTTGTAACAAGTGTAGCAAGACCTGATACTTCATTTGAGACAGAAAAATCAGTGCTTTCACAATCCAGAAATTTTTGCATATCTTCTTTATAATCGTTCTGCATTCTCTTGTGTACCGAACTGCTCAGGACAAGCGAGAACTCAATACCTTTTTCGGCAAGTTTTGAGTAAAGGGCAGGGTATTCCGGATGGAAGTACGCATTAAAGGCCATAATGTAGCCGGACTTATCGATGTTTTCAGTAAATTCTTCCGGAAATTCAAAAAGATAGTTCAGGTCAGGCTCTATAACCAGATAATTCCCCAATTCCCCCAGTCTTTTCAGAAGATGTCCTGGTATACCGCTCAGGTCGCGGTTCAGCCAGTAACTGCTGTTATCCTCGAAGACTTCCACCGCCTGCAAAAGAGGCAGCATGTTCTCAACCATTACCCTCCCCATATCGGTCAGGATATAATAATCATTGTTCTGGATAACAAGTCCATGCTCTTTTAGTTTTTTAATCTGGGGAATAAGGGCCGTGGAGGTCACATTGAGACTTGTTTTAATCTCTTCACGGCTTTTCTGACCCTCTACCAGAAGTAACAGGACATTCTTTCGTTTTTCTGAATTGAAGATTATATCGATCAACGACTTGTTCATTGGAATTACCTGCCACTCCTGTTTATTTTATAAGTTCTGTTATCTTCTTGCTGTTTGAAATCCTATGAACCTGTAAGCTCTTTTCTTCCCCCGTCATCCATTTTATGTCTGTAAAGTGCGATTTCAATATTGCTATGCAGATCATTGATCTTAAATGGTTTGACAATGTAGCCATAAGGTCTGGTAACCTTGGCCCTTTCCAGTACCTCGTCATCGGAGAATGCTGTCAGGTAGATTACGGGAATATCATATTTCTTGTGTATCTCTTCCACAGCCTGGACCCCATCCATCTCCCCTTTCAGCATCACATCCATGAGGATCAGATCCGGAAAAGTGATCTCTGTCATCTTTATGGCTTCTTCGCCTGTTGAAGCGATTGCCGGAACTGCATAACCCAGGCTTTTTAGTTTCTTTTTGATATTAAGAGCGATGATATTTTCATCCTCAACTACCAGTATCTTTGTTTCTTCCATATGTTCACCTGTGATCTTCATCGATTTAATATTATAACGAAATTTGTACCCTCTGTATTTTCAAGTTCAATGCTACCTTCTATCTGGCTTGTCAGTGTGGTTACCAGTTGCAGGCCAAGTGAATCCGTCTCCCTGAAATCTATATCTTCAGGGAAGCCGACTCCGTTATCTCCCACTTCGAGCGTCAGTTTATCATCAACTGAATGCAGATTTACGTATATTTCTCCATCCTGGCCCGGTTCGAACGCATGTTTGAATGAGTTGGAGACAAGTTCATTCACTATCATCCCAAGTGGAATGGCGGTGTCCATATCAAGGAAAACATTATCAATATCCGTTTTAACCTGGATCTTGTCTTTGTCCATGATATAGGAGTAAGATAGCTCGTTAACAAGCTTCATGATATAATCCGAGAAATCAATACTTTCCATGTCCTGTGATCTGTATAGTTCCTCATGAACCAGCGCCATTGATACTACTCTGTTCTGGCTTTCTCTGAAGGCTTCGACAACATTCTCGTTTTCAAATTTCTCAGATTCAAGATCAAGGAGGCTTGAGATCACCTGCAGATTATTTTTTATACGGTGGTGTATCTCTTTTTTCCGTATCTCTTCCACTTTTTTCCGTTCGTCCATCATCCTGGAGAGGGTTTCTCTTGTTTTTTCAATTCCCTCGGTCAGGATGCGGAAATCCCCTTCTCCGTATACTTCTACTTTTCTTGAGAAATCATTGTTCTGGACCGCTGTCAATACTTCGTTGGAGTCCCTGATAATGGTGTCAAGGGAAGCTGCAAAGTTGTCCAGGGTATCCGCAAGTTGTTTGAATTCTCCCTTTACATCCAGATCGGAACGTTCGTTTAACTTTCCGTTTGCAAGTTCATTGGTCAGTCGGATCGTATCTCTGATAGGTGCTATCACCGTCTCAAGTATCTCGTTCAGACCCATGGGTATTTCCCTGAAATCAACTTCTACGTCCGTGTTTGCCCTAGAGTCTAGTTTTCCTCTGATAGCATCGTTTGAGATGCTTTTAAAATCCTGTACTATATTTTTGATCGGCCGGCTAAAGGACATTCCAATAAGATAGGAAACTCCAGCCATGAAAATAACAGATACAAGGGATATCTGTAGAAGCCTGTCGCTAAGTGCAGTCACACCGGCAAATATCTCATCTCTGGGAACCACCAGTATAAAAGAGAAATTCCCTGTTCTGATAGGCTCATAGAACATGACCACCTCTTCTCCGGTGCTTGGATCTATTGTTTCCACATGACCGCTTTTACCCTCTCTTATATCGTCTGCAGCCTTTGATATTTCCGGGATGTCGAAATCATAAAGTGTTTTCTCACCTATCCAGTCCTTGTTAAAAGGATGTGAGACAAGTATACCGGTGTTTCCTGTCATAAAAGCATAGCCAGTATCGAATGCTTTTACATTGCTTATTTCATCGTCAAGGTAGTTCAGTGAGACATCCACCCCTCCGATCCCTTCAAATTCCTCGCCATTCAGGATAGGATATACATAACTTACGATGAACACACCCTCATAGTAGTAAGGTTCTGTGAGTGTCTCATTTTTGGTTAACTTCGGAACCTGATAGTAGTCAAGGTTTTCATAATCCAGCAGAGGCTCAAGCTCTATATCACCGTCTATCTTGTTCCAGTAGGGGATGAACCTTCCTGTGGAATCATGACCAGCAGCGTTTATATAGATTTCATCCTGGCCGTCAAAGGCATTTGGTTCATAGGCAACATATGTGCCAAGAAGGTGAGGATGTTCCTCCAGAAGATTATAGAGCATCGCATTTGCTTCTTGTCTGCTCATGGAGTCATAACTGCTCATGCTTACTGCAATGGTTTCAGCAATTGCCTGATTCTTTTCCATATCCCCGTTGAAATCGTTGGCATAGCTTCTGGCTATTTCTGTTGCCTGTTTGTATGCAAGTTCTTCTTCCTGGCTTGTCACGGTTGAAATTGTCATTGCAGTACTGGCCACAAGTACAAGCAGTGTACCCACGACTATATACAGTATTAACTTAGCCTTCAAAGGCATATCTTTAAGTTTCATTGCAATGGCCTTTTTTCAGATATCGAATTCTGCAGGATTAATTGGTATATGAATCTCTATTTGATTTTCCTGCTTTAAAATAAACGTGTGATTGGATTACAATGACGTTGTAATGTTTCACTATGATTATAATTGCAAATTCCGAGAAATAAAAAGTTTTAAATATTAGGAAGTAGGTTCAAGATTACCGTATGCCTGTAACTAGTGAAGGACCCAAGTCATAGATTTGAAAAACATCTAAAAACGTCATTCATCGTCTTGACACTAGCAAAGGACCGTTAAGGAGACAAAAATATGTCAAAGCAGGAAATTTTAGACAAACTCAAGGACACCATTGTAAATCAGAACATCAATGGTTGTGCCGAAGCTACCCAGGAAGCCCTGGATGCAGGACTCACTCCTGTTGAGATCATCAACGACGGTCTTTCACCGGGAATGAAGGTAATCGGAGACAAATTCGAAGCAGCAGAGATCTATCTTCCACAGATCATGATGTCCGCAAAGGCAATGAACGCCGCAATGGAGATCCTTCTGCCTATCATGGAAGCAGAAAAGGGAGAAGCTGACGAGGGCGCAGGTCTTGCAATTACCTACGTACAGGAAGGAGACATTCACGATATCGGCCACCGCCTTGTGACAACCATGCTTGGTGCAAACGGTTTCAAGATCGTTGACATGGGAGTTGACGTTCCAAACGAGAAGGTCACAGAAGAAGTGGCTAACAATAAGGGTAAGAAAATCCTGCTCGTAGGTTCAGCACTCATGACAACATCAATGCTCGGACAGAAGGACACAGTCGAAATGCTTTCCGAAGAGGGTCTGAGGGACTCCGTGAAGATAATGTTCGGTGGAGCACCAGTATCCGATAAATGGATCGAGGAGATCGGGGCAGACGCAACAGCAGAGAATGCAGCTGATGCAGCCCGTGTGGCACTTGACCTTATGAAATAAGGAGGCATGTAAGATGACATTTTCAAGATCACTTGATGTTTACGAATTCTATGAAAGGGCAAAGAAGGGAGAGAAGACAACCCAGGATGACTGGGACCTTATGACCATTCCGATGAAGGCAATGGAACTCAAGCAGAAGTACAACCTCGACTTCAAGGGAGAGTTTGTTCCAACCGACAAGGACATGATGGAAAACCTGTTCAAGGCAGGTTTTGAGATGCTGCTCGAGTGCGGTATCTACTGTACCGACACCAACCGTGTGGTAAAGTACACAGAAGATGAGATCTGGGACGCTATCAACAACGTCCAGAAGGAATTCACACTTGGTACCGGCAGAGAGGCTATCAGGGTCCACAAGAGAAGTGTCGGTGACAAGAGAAAGCCAGTGGTCCAGGGAGGTCCAACAGGTTCACCAATTTCCGAGGACATGTTCATGCCTGTCCACATGAGCTACGCTCTTGAGAAGGAAGTCGATACGATTGTCAACGGTGTCATGATGACAGTCCGTGGCAAGCCACCAATTCCAAAGAGCCCTTACGAGGTACTTGCAGCCAAGACAGAAACAAGACTCATTAAAAATGCATGTGCAATGGCCGGCAGGCCTGGTATGGCCATATAGGGACCAGAGACTTCCCTGTCCGCTCAGGGAAATATATCTGCTGACTGTGCCGGTGGCATGGCCTGCAGTGACAGCCATGAAGTTTCACAACTAAATGAGCTGAAAATTGATCTTGATGCACTGAGTGTTATTGCACACTACAATGCAAACAGTGACATCATCATGGATGAGCAGATGCCTATCTTTGGTGGCTATGCCGGTGGCATAGAGGAAACCACGATAGTTAACATCGCAACCCATATCAATGCATTTGTAATGAGCAATGCAAGCTGGCACCTTGACGGTCCGGTCCACATCCGCTGGGGATCCACAAACACTCGTGAGACCCTTATGATTGCTGGCTGGGCGTGTGCAACAATCTCAGAGTTTACCGACATGCTCTCAGGTAACCAGTACTATCCATGCGCAGGTCCGTGTACCGAGATGTGCCTGCTCGAAGCATCCGCACAGTCCATCACCGACACAGCTTCAGGCCGTGAGATCCTCTCCGGTGTGGCAGCTGCAAAGGGTGTTGTACAGGATAAGACCACAGGTATGGAAGCCAGGATGATGGGAGAAGCAGCGAGAGCAACAGCAGGAATGGATATCGAGGATGTCAACAAGGTCCTTGATCTCCTTGTAAGTTCCTACGAGGGCAATTATGCAAATGCACCACAGGGTAAGACCTTCCAGGAATGTTACGACATCGCTACCGTAACGCCAACAGACGAATACGTCAAGGTCTACGACGGCGCACGCAAAAAGCTCGAAGAATTCGGACTTACATTCTAAGTCCGCAAATCACTGTGATAACATAGTTTATCACTTCCCTAACGAGCCGGCGCCTAATCACCGCTGGCTCAACTTTCACACATTTGTATTGATAAGACTGAAAATGATCTCCAAGATATGAATGGCTGGTTTCCAATTGCCAACCATCTCTTCTTCAGGAGCTTAAAATTATGGCAGAATATACCCCCAAAGAGAGATTAGCACGTGCACTTACAGGACAGCCTGTTGACAGGATGCCAGCGATCTCCGTCACACAGACAGGTACCGTTGATCAGATGGAGGCTTCCGGAGCTTTCTGGCCTGAGGCCAACGAGGATGCTGAAAAGATGGCAGCACTTGCAGAAGCAGGTCACACCGTAGTAGGTTTTGAGGCAGTACGTGTACCTTTTGACATTACCGCAGAGGCTGAGTTTTTCGGCTGTGAGATCAAACCCGGTACAATGGAACAGCAACCCTCTGTTATCGGTCATGTGATAAGTAACACAGAGGATATCGAGAAGTTCAAAGGCTACAGCCTTGATCACGGAAGGATCGGTGTTGTCTGTGACGCTATCAGGATACTGGCAGACAAGTACGGTGACGAACTTCCTGTCATGGGCAGTATGATCGGTCCTTTCTCCCTTGCACAGCACCTCAATGGTGATGACTGGTTCATGGCCATATTCACAGACGAGGCCTTCGGTCTGGCACTTATGGAGTTCACAACCGATTTCTGTGTTGCATATGCAAAGAAGATGGTCGAGAACGGTGCCGACACAATGGTCATCATTGATCCTACAGCAAGTGCCCAGCTCATTGGTGCAGAGTTCTATGAGAAGTTCGTCGTGCCATACCACGCAAAGATAGTTGATGCAATGCACGAGGTCAACGTACCTGTAGTGTTGCACATCTGTGGTGATACCACCAAGGGACTTGCACTCATGGAATCCTCAGGTGTGGATGCCATCAGTGTTGACCAGAATGTTGACGTTGCAACCGCTGTTGGAAACGTGGACAAGGCAGTGATCGTCGGTAACCTTGATCCTGTGAACGTCCTCTGGAACCAGACCCCGGAAGTCGTAAAGGAAGAATCACAGAAGGTACTGGACGCAGGAGTAGGCCTGCTGGCACCAGGCTGTGGTATTGTCAGTAAGACACCGACCGAGAACCTGCAGGCAATGGTCGAGATGGCAAAGAGCCACAAATATTAGTGTAGTGCAAAATCTAGAAAAAAGCTCCTGCAATTCGTTTTCTTTTGATAAAATTTTTAATTAACTCCTTAAAAGTCCCTCTTCTAATCTGGTATTTATACTTTTCTCTTAAAGGAAAAAGTATAGCACTATATATAATTTTTGGAATTATTTTCTGTATATACGATTACTGAAATGTAGGACAAACGCAATCAGTAGTCATATACGATATGCTGAAATGTCATTTTTTGAGACAAGCTAATGTTGCCTTGCAGGAAAAATATAAATAGTAGGGACGTATAGCATTAATTGAGGTTAAAGTAGTCTTCATTATTTGTTAAAAGGTCTATATCCATCTAAGGCTACACGAAAATCTCTGCAGTAATTCAGCTCCACAACTCCTTTGTTTCATAACAAAGGAGTAGAATTTCTGCAAAATATCATCATCACTAACTGTCTTTTGAACTGCCGCATATGGCATTGCTCACAAAGATCAGGTACCTGTTAAGCTTGAGAGAAGGGAATGATGTACAATGCGGTACAGTCTGGGAATAGATGCCGGTGGAACTTACACTGACGCAGTGGTAATAAGAGATGGCGATGGGGAGGTCGTCGATCTCAATAAGTCTCTTACAACTTATCCTGAGCTGCTCACAGGTATCAGGAGCTGTCTTGACGGCATTGATCCGGATATTCTCCAAAAGGTTTCTTTTGCTTCTGTTTCGACCACCCTTGCAACCAACAGTGTACTTGAGGATACGGGATATCCTGTAGGTCTGATACTCGTAAATGAAACCGAGATACACAACAGGTCCGGTATAGAGAATTTTATCTCTGTGAAGGGCGGTCATGACAGCTCAGGCAATGAAGTGTGCCCTCTGGACATCGAATCAGTAAAAGCTTTTGTGAACAGGCTCATGGATAAAGTATCAGCGTTTGCAGTCTCTTCCTATTTCAGCGTGAGAAATCCTGATCATGAACTTACAATCAAGGACCTTATAACCGAGCTTACAGGCCTGCCTGTGGTATGCGGCCATGAACTCTCCCAGGACCTTGGTGCATACGAGCGCGGTGTGACAGCTTATCTGAACGCACGCCTAATACCTGTTACAAGGGATTTTATGGATGCTGTACAGGGCGAACTTCACCGCAGAAATCCAGACATGAATATCATGATGCTCAAATGTGACGGTTCCATGGTGGGCATCGGTGAAGCTCTTAAAAAGCCCATTGAGTCTGTTTTTTCAGGTCCGGCGGCAAGCCTTGTGGGCGCATCTTTCCTTTCAGGAAGTGATACCTGTGCGGTTATAGATGTAGGAGGGACCAGCACCGATGTTTCCCTTATGTATGAGGGTCTTCCTAAACTTTCGGATTCAGGGGCTATTGTAGGGGGATGGCACACAAAAGTCAGGGCTATTCATATGGAGACCTCGGCCATGGGTGGAGACAGTCATGTATGGGTCAAGAACCATGTAACGAACATAGGCCCGAAAAAGGTAATACCACTGTGCCTGGCGGCAGACATCTATCCGGAGATCATTGAAAAAGTAAAAAAAGGCCAGACGATCCAGAGAAACCAGTATGGTGAGAACATACAGCTTACCAAGTTCTTTGTCAGGACCGGCAAAGCCCCTTTGGAACTCAGCTCTGCTGAAAAAGAACTGCTTGAGAGAATTAAAGACAGGCCTCTTGCGGTTACTGAAATATACTGGGACAGGAACCATCTCCCAAGTCCGGGGGCGCTTGATACTCTTATCAGAAAAAGGCTGATCAAAGCAATCGGTTTCACGCCCACTGACGCCCTGCATGTGCTGGGAGATTATGATCAGTGGAACTCCGAAGCATCAAAAACAGCCGCTTCAACACTGGCTGCCCTGGCAGGTACCGATGAGCTGGAGTTTTGCAGACAGGTTAAAAAAAGAGTTGCCAGGAACATGGCATTGAATCTTGTATCCTTCCTTCTTGAAAAAGTTGACAGGAACGAGATCTATAAGGTTCTGGAAAGTGAGAGCTTTGCAAGGTTCAGGATCGATGTCCCGGTTGTGCTCTTAGGAGGACCGGTTCCTGCATATCTCGATGAGCTGAACAGAATAATCGATGCCGAGATAATAGTTCCTGAGAATGCAAGTGTCGGGAATGCCGTGGGAGCTGTGGCGGGTAAAGGTGTCAGCAGACTGGAGATCCTGATAAGATCAAACTTCAGTGAATCCAAGTATAATCTGCGTGCAAAGTCATTCATTGTTTTTTATCCAGGTGGAAGAAAGGAATTTTCTGATTATCATGAAGCCCTCATTTTCGGAGAAAGGACAGGAACAGAGTTGATACTGGGATACATGGCCGACTCCGGGCTTGATGAAAACGAAGTGAAGATAGATATCAACAAAAAGGACATTCTTGTACATGATGTGGGCATTCCCGTGGAAACAAGGCTTGTCTTTCTGGGAATAGGAGAAGCAAGGTAACTTAAATCAAAGGTGTGGACAGAGATGCAATACAGTCTGGGAATAGATGCAGGTGGAACGTATACCGATGCGGTAATAGTCCGGAGTTCGGACAGGAAGATAATTGATGCCAATAAGGCCCTGACAACATATCCTGATCTTTTGCAGGGTATTGAGAATGCAATAGACGGTCTTGATGGAAAATATCTCAGGGAAGTGGAACTTGTCTCTGTTTCCACGACCCTTGCAACCAATACCATACTCGAGCAAACGGGATATCCTGTGGGATTGATCCTTGTGGGAAAACACACCTTGCATGCAAGCACTCCTATCAGGGAGTTTGTAGTCGTTGAGGGTGGTCACAATCTCGATGGAACTGAGGATGAAAGGCTCGACACTGAAGCTGTAAAGGATTATATTCTGAAGGTCAAAGACAGGGTATCTGCCTTTGCAGTCTCTTCCTATTTCAGTGTCAGAAATCCGGCTCATGAGATTAAAGTGAAGGAGCTCATAAGCGAGCTTACAGGTCTGCCTGTGGTCTGCGGACATGAGCTCTCCCAGGACCTGGGTGCGTATGAACGTGGAGTTACCGCCTATCTGAATGCCCAGCTACTCCCAATAGCAAGTCACTTTATTGATTCTATCCGCTCCGATATCAGTAAAAGAGGCATCGATGCAAAGCTTATGATGCTAAAATGTGATGGTTCTGTGATCGGTATAGAGGAGGCCATGGCAAAACCAATAGAGTCCATATTTTCCGGGCCGGCTGCAAGTCTTATGGGTGCTTCTTTCCTGGCAGGAGATGATACCTGCAGTGTCATTGATGTCGGAGGAACAAGTACCGATGTGTCACTGATCGATTCTGGTTTTCCGGAACTGGTAGATACAGGTGCCGTGGTCGGGGGCTGGCATACAAAGGTCAAGGCCATACGTATGGAAACTTCGGCCATGGGTGGGGACAGTCATGTCTGGATCAAGAACCGGGAGGTTAATATCGGTCCCAGGAGGGTAATCCCTCTCTGTCTTGCGGCTGTGAGATACCCGGGCTTTATTGATTTGCTCAGGTCTGGCAGGACTCCTTCCAGGGTTCAGCTCGGTGAGAACATCCAGCCTACAAAATTCTTTGTCAGGACTGGCAAACAGAGTGCAGGTCTTAGTGGATATGATAAGGACATCTTCGAGATAATAGGTAATGAGCCGGTATCAGTCAATGATATTTTCTGGAAACTCGGAAAGCCTGTATCTCCCGATCGTATTGACAGTCTGATACAGAAAAGACTTGTTCAGGCCATAGGTTTCACCCCTACGGACGCACTTCATGTGCTTGGTGAATATACCGGCTGGGATGTTGAGGCTTCCATGGTCGGAGCAAAACTGCTTGCAAGACTGACACCAATGGACGAGTATGAACTCTGCAGGGAGATCAAAAAGGAAGTTGCGATCAATATGGCTCTGAGTCTTATGGGTTTCATGTTCCATGGTGTGGAAAAGGCAGAGATCGAGAAGATTCTCAGGGGCGATTATTTCTCCCAGTTCAAGGTGAACGTGCCGGTTGTTTTGCTTGGAGGTCCGGTCAAGGCTTACGTTGAAGAGCTCGGGGAGCTGATCGATGCAGAGATTATTGTTCCCGAATATTCCGCAGTCGGAAATGCCGTGGGAGCACTTGTGGGTAAGGGTGTCAAGAGATTTGAAATACTGATAAGGTCCTTTTATGAAAAATCCCAGCGATCGATTCTGGTGTTTTCCCAGGATGGCAGAAAGAAATTCGGAAACCATCAGGAAGCTATGAAATATGCAATGGAGCTGGGCAACAAACTGGTCCTCGACTATATGGTGGACTCAGGGCTGGAATATGATGATATCGAGATCGATGTTAAAAGAGAGGATATAACCATGGATGAGGATGCCGGGGTTCCTGTAGAGACAAAGCTGACCTTCATGGGTGTGGGTGTACCTAAAGCCTGAATCCTTCCGGTATCTCACATGTTTTGAATCAGATATCAACAGGGAAAATTATAAATATCATTTTTTCATACTTTATTTTGACGAATACTCTATGTGGAAATCAGATCATGTTGATCGAATGGACTCTAAATCCGTTCAGCCGGGTTAAATTCCCGGGGTTTCCGCCATTTTAGCCGTGTATCATTGTGTGCCTGGCACATGATGATAAAACCTTCTTTTATGTTTTTAGCATCCAACACTTATATAAGCTCCACAGTCAATTTGCATGAACTGAGTTCAAGTAAATTACTTTACATTAAATGTAATATAATGTACCGGACACAAAATATATGTATCATGTATGTCTGGCAACATTTTTAAACTCTATAAGGCATTATCGTAGAACTAACCACAACTCCCTCTGAATGCTCTGAAATAAAGTCTCTGGTAAGAATTATGTCCGACCCGTTATCTATAGAGAAAAAACTTGAAGCTGTTTATAATAGTAGCCCTGTGATCTCATTTTTATGGAGAGCAGAAGGCGAATGGCCTGTTGAGTCCGTTTCAGGAAGTATTTCTCAGCTCGGATATTCACCCGATGACTTCCTTTCAGGCAGGTTACTCTACGGGGATATTGTTCATCCGGACGATCTTGACCGTATACATATGGAAGTTGATAAGCACTCCGGAAAGAAGAACTCGACATTTTTCACGCTCAACTACAGGGTGCTGACAAAAGCCGGTGAGGTCAGATGGGTCACTGAGAGATCTTTCATAAAACGCGATGAAAAAGGCGATATAACTCATTTCCAGGGTATCATAATAGATAACACAGAGCTTGAGAAGACCGAAAGGGCTCTGCTTGAAACCGGAAAGAAATATCAGACAATATTTGAAAAATCGCCTGTGGGTTTACTCTACTTTGATGAGAACAGTGTGATCACACACTGCAACGAGAGCTGTGCAAAGCTACTCAAAGCCCCTGTAAACAAGATAATCGGTTTCAATATCCTCGCATCACTTTCGGAAGGAAAACTCAGGGATTCGGTGGAACAGGTTTTCCTTGGAAATCCCGGACATTATGAAGGCGAGCATCTGTCTGTTATCAGCGGAAAACCGGTTTCTGCCAAGGCGAGCTTTACTCCGATAATGGATGAGGAAGGTACACTAATCGGTGGCATAGGCATCATTGAGGATATGGCTGAGCGCAAGAATGCGGAAAAGCTTATCCGCCTTAATGAAATGCGTCTGGAGGCCCTGCTAGAACTGTATCAGATGCAGAATGCACCCATGTATGAGATAGCCGAATACACGATACAAAAGGCTGTTGAGCTTACAGGCAGCCAGATAGGTTATCTTGAATTCCTCAATGAAGAAGATAATGTACTCGAGATGTACCAGTGGGCTCTTGATGATCTTAAGGTCTCTACTGATACTGACGAGCCTTTCGTTCATCCGATACGCTCCAATGGTTTCTGGGGCGAGGCTATAAGAGAGCGTAAGCCGGTTATTGTCAACAAACATTATGCCTCTGATTTTGATGATGATATCTCTTCCAGATATGATCTGGTCCTGACCCGTCATGCAACTATCCCCGTCTTTGAAAAGGAACAGGTGGTTGCGGTTGTCAGTGTTGCTAACAAGGAAACGGATTATGACGAATCCGATATAAGGCAGATCACCCTGCTCATGGAGGGCATGTGGAAGCTTATACAGTACAAGCATACAAACGATGTACTTGTGGAAGCTCTGAAGATGCGCCGTGTACTTGAATCGGTAATGACCTCCAGTCCTGCGGTAGTTTTCCTGTGGAGACCTGAAAAGGACTGGCCTGTGGAATTCGTATCCGAGAATATCTCTCAGTTCGGTTACGAGGTGGATGATTTCATTTCAGGGAAGCTTATCTACGGTGATATAATCCATCCTTCTGACCTTGAAAGAGTCCGCCAGGGAATGAACCGTGTTGCCCGGGATGGTTTCTCGGATTTCAGTCAGGAATACAGGATACTTACAAAATCGGGTCAGGTCAGATGGGTCGATGAAAGGACACTTGTGCATTACAACTCAAAGGGCGAAATGGATTACCTGCAGGGTATAATTGTGGACATAACTGAACGTAAGCAGGCAAACAGTTTCATGCACATCGAATGTGATCTTGATAATGTTCTTGGTACCACAAATGATCTGGACGAAACATTTGAAAAGCTGCTTGATTTCACGCTTGAAACAAAGACCATAGATTCTGGAATGATCTACCTGGTGGATGAAAAAAGCGGTGAGTTCAATCTGGTGGCATCACGTGGTCTCTCCGGAGATTTTGTTGAAAAGCTGTCCAGTTTTTCATCCAATACGCTCCTGGCCCGGCTGTTCATGACAGGTTATCCGATCTACAAATATTTCTCGGAAATAAAACCCATGCTCCCCGGAGCTGACCCGGGTTCTGATGATCTTCAGGCCATGGGCTTTATACCAGTCAGGTTCAATGACGAGATGGTTGCGGCTATGGTACTTGGTTCTCATAAAAAACTGGAGATACCTGCTAATTCAAGGAACCTCATTGAGACGATTGCAAACCAGATCGGAATAATAATCTCCCGTGCTAAAAAGGATTCAGGTATTCTCAAAAGCAAGAATCATCTCCGCTCGCTCCTTGATGCACTTGATGAATTTGTCTTCATAGTGGACCTGGAGGGTAAGATCCTGCACACCAACGAGTCTCTCCGTAAGCATCTCAACTACAGTAGCAGTGACCTCTACATGAAGGATTTCCTGATTCTGTATCCAGGGGGCTGGGAAGACGATGTACTCTCAAATCTCGATGAAATAATGGAAGGAAAAGCCCGCTCCTGTGAAATACCTCTGGTAAGCAAGGAAGGAATATTCGTGCCTGTGAAGACCAAATTCACAATTGGTGACTGGGGAGGACAGGAAGTTCTGATCGCTACGGCTTCTCTTATACGGGATCCGGGATTTGAGGATCAGGATAATAATGTAGAGGAAAGAGTAGACGGCTATCCTCTAAGTTCATGATTTTGTGTTTATTCACTTCGATTTGTTCATTTAATTGGACAGATATTATCTACTATTTATATTTTTCCATAACTTATTATATTTAAACGTTGTTTTTATTTTCTGTTTTACTTTTTTTGTTTAAAATAGCGTTAATTTGTTATTTTCAATCAAAATATTATCACAGACATTTTTCGAAATCTATATCGTAATATCAGTATAGATTAATCTGTACAGGGAATACTATTTTCTACCATACTGCATATACTTACTACTGTATCTGTAGTTGTTCATTTTGAAAATTCATATTGGCTTTGTCCGCAACTTTTAAATATATGTAGAGTTCGCCCGGATGGCAGCAAATTATATATATCAGTTTACTACTCTATTAATAATAGTGTCTTTCTAAGTTATATTATTGGCAAATAACGCCATGCTGCGCCATATAAATTTGTACAATAATTGAGTACTAGATAGGTTTATATAGTAAAACAATACCATCCCCAATGGCAAAATATATATACCAGATATTCCAGCAATATTTATATAGGGGTAATATCCTCCTCTTTTCTAAGGAGAAAAAATGCTGCAAAGCATATCTGACTCTCCCGATATTGTCGCAATGTTTAGATGAATTTAAACTTGCAAAATTGGAGGTTAAGAAATGGTAAAACAATATTATCCAGGTAGAATGCCATTGGATGGCGTCAAGCTGGAGCTTTTCTCTGAAGATGATCTCAGAGCGCTTCACTACGCTACAATGGATGTTTTTGTGAAAACTGGTATTCAGGTCTCAGACGCTGAAGCAAGAGCCATCTTCAAAGAGGGCGGTTGTTTAGTTGACGAGAAGACACACGTGGTCAGAATCCCTGAATATGTTGTAAACAGAGCTCTCAGGGACTGCCCTTCAAAGTTCGTACTTTGGGGCCGTGACAAGAGCAAGAATGTCAAACAGGAACACAAAGGAAAGGTACACTGGACCTGCTTCGGTACCGGTGTGAAGATGTGCAACTATGAGGGACCAGGAAAATTCACAACTGTTGACTCAACAGAGAAGGACCTCGCAGACACAGCAAAGATCTGTGACTGGGCTGACAACATCAACTATTACTCACTTGCAGTTTCCGCAAGGGACTGGGCAGGTAAGGGTGCACAGGATGTCCACGAGACACTGACACCATTGATGAACACAACAAAGCACTTCCACCACATCGACCCTGTAGGCGAGAACGTAGGATATTATCAGGATCTCGCTGTAGCATACTTCGGTGGCGATGATGAGGAAGCACGCAAGAAGCCTATTTTCTCAACACTGCTCTGTCCTACAAGCCCGCTCGAGCTTGGTGACAACGCATGTCAGGTTATTATAAAGGGTGCAAGATTCGGAACTCCGGTCAACGTACTCAGTATGGCAATGGCCGGCGGATCATCACCGGTTCATCTTGCAGGTACACTTGTTACACACAATGCAGAGGTTCTTGCAGGTATCGTACTCGCACAGCTGGTACAGCCAGGTGCACCGGTATGGTACGGAAGCTCAACCACAACATTCGACCTGAAGAAGGGTACAGCACCAGTAGGTTCCCCTGAACTCGGTCTTATCAGTGCCGCCGTAGCAAAGCTCGGGCAGTACTACGGTTTGCCAACATTTGTGGCTGGTTCGTAGGCAGATGCCAAGATACCTGATGGCCAGGCTGGTCATGAGAAGACAATGACAACAATTCTTCCCGCCTTCGCAGGTGCAAACACCCTGTACGGTGCAGGTATGCTTGAGCTCGGTATGACATTCTCACTCGAACAGCTCGTCTTTGACAATGATATGATCTCAATGACAAAGAAGGCAATGCAGGGAATTCCGGTAAGTGAAGAGACTATGGCAGTTGACGCGATAGACCAGGTAGGTATC
This sequence comes from Methanolobus zinderi, assembly GCF_013388255.1. Lineage (NCBI taxonomy): Archaea > Methanobacteriati > Methanobacteriota > Methanomicrobia > Methanosarcinales > Methanosarcinaceae > Methanolobus > Methanolobus zinderi. The sequence goes on along the minus strand of NZ_CP058215.1, from coordinate 178,112 downwards.
GGAAAGAACTTCCTTGCACACAAGACAACCAGAGAGAACATTGATCTGCCTTCAAGCCCGGCAATCATTGACCGTATGATGTACGGAGACTGGGAAATGGCAGGTTCAAAGGACCTTGCAACTGTTGCCCACGAGAAAGTGGTTGACATCATGAAGAACCACGAAGTAGAGCCAATAGATGCTGACCTTCTTAAGGATATGAAGGCAGTCGTGGAGAAGGCCGACAAGGCATTCAAGGGCGCATAAGGAGGTAGAAAAATGGCAACAAAAGAAGAAATTATCGCAAAAGCAAAGCAGGCTATTTTAGATTTTGATGAGGACGCAGCAGCAGAAGTGGCTCAGGAAGCCCTGGATGCCGATGTAAGTCCTGCAGAACTGATACAGGACGGTTACACCGCAGGTATGAACGAGATCGGTGACCAGTTCGAGGCAGGTACACTTTTCCTTCCTCACGTAATTGCAGCATCCGAGGCAATGAACGCCGGAGTAGAGATTCTTACCCCTGCACTTGAAGCAATGGGAGGTCAGGCCGAAGGTAAGGGTAAGATCGTCATCGGAACCATTGAGGGTGACATCCACTCTATCGGAAAGGACATTGTCGCAACAATGCTCAAGATCGAAGGTTACCAGGTCTTTGACCTTGGAAGGGACGTAGCGATCAAGAACTACGTAGAGAAGGCAAAGGAAGTTAAAGCAGATGTAGTTGCATCATCAGCTCTGATGACCACAACAATGGTCAACCAGATGCAGATCGAAGAGCAGCTCAAAGAAGCTGGCATCCGTGACTCTCTCAAGACCATGGTCGGCGGTGCACCTGTAACCAAGGACTGGGCAGACAAGATCGGCGCAGACCTCTATGGTGAAAATGCCACAGACGTGGTAAACAAACTCAACGCAATCTTCTAAGATCAGAAGATTTTGTGAAGTAGCAGAGGTGTGGTTACATGCACCTTGCTACTTTTCATTGAGTATGCAAAACATGTCTTCATCGTGCGGGGTGCTTTTGGGAATGTGCAGGATTGGAATAGAATGTGAATCACTGATCTGTAAAGGTCGGTTGTTGTTTTGTCCCTTAATATTTATCTGCGCCTCAGAGAGGAGATTGTGAATTATCTAGATGTCGTCAAGTAAATATCCGGACCTCCTGTAGGCCCTCATAACGAAAAACCGTTATTGGATCATTATGCGCGTATCTCCTGTCTAAAAGGGCATGTTCTCTTGCATATAAATTCAGTCAAAAACAAAAAAATCAATAGTTGGAGGTAGTTAATTTGGATTTGCAAGCTTTAAAAAAGCAAGAACATTCGAGGCGAATTAAATATGGTTACATGTGGGCCCTTTTCTGTGCGGTTCTCTGGGGTCTCTGGTATCTCCCCGGTACTGCAGTATGGGTACTTAATCCTTTCGACCAGATGTATGGTGAAGTAGCCGCTACAAGTGGTGACGGAGTCGCTCTGGTAATCGTGGCGGTATTGATAACTGCATTCAATGCAGCAACGGTTATACTTGCACTTGGTGTATGGAACGGTGTCCTGGGTAAGTTCGGAGAGATGAGCAGGACATTGAAGGAATTCCATCCATGTTCCAAGTGGTTCTTCCTTGCGTCTATTTTCGGTGGTCCAATGGCCATATTGGGATCATTTATCGCAATGGGTTTCGTAGGAGGTGCCTTTGCAGCGGTTGCAGCTCTTATGTATCCTGTGGTCGGTTCGATACTGGCTTCCAAATGGTATGGTGAAAAGATTACCAAGCGTGCTTTCATAGGGATCGTTGTCATCATTCTCGGAGGTATTACCATATTCGGTGGCGGTGTCCTGACCGAGATTGGCAGTGGCAATGTTCTGTGGATAGGTTATCTTGGAGGACTCATGGCTGCAACAGGCTGGGGTATTGAAGGTGCAATTGCAGGTAAAGGTCTTGATATTGCTGAACCGGATGTCGGTCTTACTATAAGGTTCATCGGTGAAGGTATCATCTGGTGGATAATCGCTGTACCTCTGCTGGCAATCATCGGATTCCCGATGTTCAAGTACGCACTCCTTGCATTCGAACCACTCACTCTTCTGGTTCTGATCTTTGCAGGTATAACCTTTGGTTTCTGCTATGTTTCCTGGTACAAGTCTTTCCCGCTTATCGGCGTTGGAAGGGGGCAGGGTATCGGAAACCTCTATGGTCTGATGGCAGTTATATTCATCTTCCTCTTCTTCGGAGATGTTCCTTCATGGACCATCCTGGTAGGAGGTGCACTGTGTCTTGCCGGTAGTACGATAATGTTCTCCGAGAGCACGGAAGAAATGGAATCTCTGAGAGGTGACTGAAATGGCAGGAAATCGTCCGATAAAGTTCAGGATACTTGAAATTTGCAGCCAGAATGAAGGTAAATGGAACTACGAGATAGTAGAACAGATTCAGAAAGAATACGGTCTCAAGGGAAATTTCCAGAGGGATTCCATCAATTTCGATATAATTGAACTTGCATCCGGTGGAATGCTTCAGGATGTTGAAGTAAAGGTCGATGAAGATGGAATCTACAAAAAAGGATTCCTGCTGCATAAGTATGTCCTGACCGACTTTGGCAAGGTAAGAGCTACAGACGCATGTTTGGCATATGTATAAGGAGTGATTTGAATGGTTCAGACACAAGCTGCAATGGAAGCATACAACGCATACTGGGCAAATTCACCTTTGCCTGCTGCTGATGTATTGTGGATGGTTGTCATCCTCATAATAGCATTACTTGCACTCTGGCAGGCCAGAACTTTCGTTTCCCAGTTCTGAATGGAGACAAAGAAAGAATAGAGTAGATCAGTCACAGTTGCATTTGCCGGAGGGTTATACTATCCGACCGGCAACTGCTCTGTATTATTTCCAATTTATAGCTCTGTAAAGCAGATAGGGATTTGAATATATATGGGAAAAATATTTATAGTAGATTCGGGCCTAATAGCTAGGAAAAGTTTATATACTAGCCATAAACGATACATATAAATATTTGCCTGCTTACTAGCCCCTTGATCAAACTGCAAACAGGGTTTCAATAAAATTTGATAAATTTGTAAAGAATGTACGAGGTATAAACAATGAGCAACGAAGAAATGTTCAAACAACTTTCTGACGCCATCGTTTCCTGCAAGAAGGATGCTGTTTTAGCAGCCGTAGAAAAGGCAAGGGACGAAGGTATTCCGCCTGCTGAGATCATAGAGAAAGGTCTTGCAGCCGGAATGAACGAAGTGGGTGTCCTCTTTGAGAGGGGTAAGTTATTCCTGCCACATGTAATGATGGCAGCAGGTGCAATGGAAGCCGGTGTGGCACTTCTGGAAAAAGACATGCCAAAGGATGCTGCAAGTAAGAAACTTGGTATTATCGTAAATGGTACCGTTGAAGGTGACGTCCATGACATCGGTAAGTCTATCGTTTCCACAATGCTGCAATCTGCAGGATTTGAGGTTCATGACATCGGAAGGGATGTCCCTCTCCAGGACTTCATTGACAAGGTAAAGGAAACAAACGCAGACATGGTCGGTCTTTCAGCACTCATGACAACGACCCTCCAGGGACAGAAGGACGTCATTGAGATGCTCAAGGAACAGGGAATGAGAGACGGTGTAAAGGTCATGGTTGGCGGTGCTCCCGCAACAGAAGCCTGGGCAAACAAGATCGGTGCTGACTGCTACGCAGAGAATGCCAGTGAAGCTGTCACAAAGGCAAAGGAACTGCTTCTTTAAATGAGGTGAAAGTTGTGGCAACAGAATATAAGTTAAGAATGGGAGACGGAAAGCGTCTCTTCATGACAAAGGAGCAGATCGTAGCTGACCTGAAAGAAGGTATGGCAGATGCTGCAGACCTTGGTGACATTCCTGATCTCAGTGAAGATGAGATCGACAAGCTCGTGGAAATTATCACCATGCCTTCCAGGATGGTAGGTGTAGAGCAGGGTATGGAAGTTCCCGTAACCCACGACATCGGAACCATCAGGATCGATGGTGACCAGGGTAACAGCGGTGTAGGTATTCCGGCAAGCAGGCTTGTTGGTGCAATGATGCACGAGCGTGCTTTTGGTGCTGACACAATGGAACTCGGTCATATCGACTACAGTTACAAGCCTGCAAAACCTGTGATCGCACAGGAAATGCAGACAATGGAAGTCTGCCAGCAGAACATGATTGTTCCTCTTCTCTACGGTGCAATGCCAAACATGGGTCTCTACTACACACCTGATGGTCCTTTCGAGAACCCTGGTGACCTTATGAAGGCATTCAAGATCGATGAGGCAAGAGAGTCCATGGAGCACTCTGCAAAGCATCTTACAAGAGATATTGTATGGATCATGCAGAGGATGATGGCATCAGGTTCCGATGGTGTCAACTTCGATACAATCGGTGCTGCAGGTGACGGTGACATGTATGCGTCACTTCATGCAATCGAATCACTGAGAAAGCAGTTCCCTGACATCTATATCGAAGCAGGTATGGCAGGAGAACTTTTACTTGGTATGCACGGTGAGCTCGAATACGACGGCACTGTGCTTGCAGGTCTCTGGCCACACCAGCAGGCTGCACTTGTAGCAAAGGCAGGAGCCAATGTATTCGGACCTGTCGTAAACACTAACACCAGCAAATCTTCAGCATGGAACCTTGGAAGAGCTGTTACCTTCATCAAACAGGCTGTTAAGGATTCAACAATTCCGTGCCATGTGAACATGGGTATGGGTGTAGGCGGTATTCCAATGCTCGAGACCCCGACAGTTGATGCTGTATCAAGAGCCAGCAAGGCGATGGTCGAAATTGCTGGCGTGGACGGCATATAGATAGGGGTCGGCGACCCGATGGGTATGCCGATCTCCCACATAATGACCTCCGGAATGAGCGGAATAAGAGCAGCCGGTGATCTTGTTGCAAGAATGGAATTCTCAAAGGGCATGAGAATCGGAGAAGCAAAGGATTACGTTGCAAAGAAGCTGGACGTAACCGCAGATGACCTCAGTGACGAGTATGTAATGAGAGAATTGAGAGAAGAGCTGGGTATTGGTGTCATCACATCCGTTGCAGGTGCTCCCAAGGGAATTGCTGCTAAGTCAAATATCGAGAAACTTCTTGACATAAAGATCAACTCATGTGAGAAGTTCAGAGGACAGTTGAGGTAAACATCTATTGGTATTGTCAGCGGGTTTCGCCAGATGAAGCCTGTTGACTTTCTTTTTTACTACCAATCATCAATAACAATAAAGAGGTTAAATATGTCAAACCAGGAAATTTTAGACAAACTCAAGGACACCATTGTAAATCAGAACATCAATGGTTGCGCCGAAGCTACCCAGGAAGCCCTGGATGCCGGACTCACTCCTGTTGAGATCATCAACGACGGTCTTTCGCCAGGAATGAAGGTAATCGGAGACAAATTCGAGGCAGCAGAAATCTACCTTCCACAGATCATGATGTCCGCAAAGGCAATGAACGCCGCAATGGAAATCCTTCTGCCTATCATGGAAGCAGAGAAGGGAGAAGCTGACGAGGGTGCAGGTCTTGCAATCACATACGTGCAGGAAGGAGATATCCACGATATCGGCCACCGCCTTGTGACAACCATGCTCGGTGCAAACGGTTTCAAGATCGTGGATCTTGGAGTCGATGTGCCAAACGACACACTTGTTGAGGAAGTTGCAAAGAACAAGGGCAAGAAAATGCTGCTTGTGGGCTCAGCACTCATGACAACATCCATGCTCGGCCAGAAGGACACAGTTGAGATGCTTTCCGAAGAGGGCTTGAGGGAATCCGTGAAGATCATGTTCGGCGGAGCACCAGTATCCGATAAATGGATCGAGGAGATCGGAGCAGATGCAACAGCAGAGAATGCAGCAGACGCAGCCCGTGTGGCACTCAACCTTATGAAATAAGGAGGCTTTGTAATGACATTTTCAAGATCACTTGATTGCTTTGAGTTCTTTGACCGTGCAAAGAAAGGCCAGAAGATGACCCAGGATGACTGGGACCTTATGACCATTCCGATGAAAGCAATGGAACTCAAGCAGAAGTACAACCTTGACTTCAAGAACGAGTTCGTTCCAACCGACAAGGACATGATGGAAAACCTGTTCAAGGCAGGTTTTGAGATGCTGCTCGAGTGCGGTATTTTCTGTACCGACACAAGCCGTGTGGTAAAATACACTGAAGATGAGATCTGGGACGCTATAAACAACGTCCAGAAGGAATTCGTTCTCGGAACCGGCAGGGATGCCGTAAACGTCAGGAAGAGAAGCGTAGGCGACAAGAAAAAGCCTATCGTACAGGGTGGTCCTACCGGTTCCCCGATCTCCGAGGACATGTTCATGCCTGTTCACATGAGCTATGCACTTGAGAAGGAAGTCGATACCATTGTCAACGGTGTCATGATGACAGTCCGTGGCAAGCCACCAATTCCAAAGAGTCCGTACGAGGTACTTGCAGCCAAGACCGAAACAAGGCTGATCAAGACCGCAGCATCAATGGCCGGAAGGCCTGGCATGGGCATATAGGGACCAGAGACTTCCCTGTCCGCTCAGGGAAATATCGCTTCTGACTGTGCCGGTGGCCAGATCAGCAGCGACAGCCACGAGGTCTCCCAGCTCAACGAGCTTAAGATCGACCTTGACGCAATTTCAGTAATGGCCCACTATCAGGGTAACAGTGACATCATCATGGATGAGCAGATGCCTATCTTTGGTGGCTATGCCGGTGGCGTAGAAGAGACTGCTATCGTTGATATCGCAACCCACATCAATGCATTTGTAATGAGCAATGCAAGCTGGCACCTTGATGGTCCGGTCCACATCCGCTGGGGATCCACCAACACCCGTGAGACCCTCATGATCGCAGGATGGACATGTGCAACCATCTCAGAGTTCACTGACATGCTCTCAGGTAACCAGTATTACCCATGTGCAGGTCCATGTACCGAGATGTGCCTGCTCGAAGCATCCGCACAGTCCATGACCGACACAGCTTCAGGCCGTGAGATACTCTCCGGTGTGGCAGCTGCAAAGGGTGTTGTCCAGGACAAGACCACAGGTATGGAAGCAAGAATGATGGGTGAGGTCGCAAGAGCAACCGCAGGAATGGACATCGCAGATGTCAACAAGATCCTTGACGCTCTTGTCAGTTCTTACGAAGGCAACTATGCAAATGCGCCAGAGGGTAAGACCTTCCAGGAATGTTACGATATTGCTACCGTAACACCAACCGATGAATACGTCAAGGTCTACGACGGTGCACGCAAGAAGCTCGAAGAGCTCGGACTTTCATTCTGAGATCAGAAATTCCCTGTGATAACATAGTTTATCACTTCCCAGCAAGCCAGCGACTAATCACCGCTGGCTAACCTTTCTTTTTTTATTTTTAAACTTGTTTTGAGTTTAGTAATTTTAATTCACCGGAATCTACTTTGTTCTGAATTTACTGTGATCAAAACAATGCAGCAGAAACCAAATAAACAAAATTCCGATATTAGTTACTTTTAAAAAAGTATGAGATGAATAAATAAATGAGCATTGTGGAAAATGAGGAAAATAAGAACTTAAAATAAAATCAAAGTCCTGAAAGAATGCATGCATCTACTTTTAATCTTCACACCGGCTCCCCCGGGAAATCCCCCAATATCTCATATGAAACCTTCCTGTAGAGGGAGTTATATTCATCGGTTGGCTCGAGATCGTATTCTGATTTTATCCTGTAGCACTTGTCAAAGGGCTTACCCTTGGGTGGATTTGTGAGTTTGTCCCTGTATTTTGAATAGATCTTTGCCACGAGCCTGTTTGCCTCCTCCAGTGAGAGGTGGGTTGCCATCTGTGCCATCTCTCCCATGAATCTTGATTCCAGGCCTGACGAGTGATCAGCAACTCCTCCACGGGATCCCACGGGTCCCAGCAGGATGTCCCTTCCGCAGACCGTATCTCCGATTGCCTGTGCTGCGGTCTCGTAGAACATCATCTCGGTGCAAATTCCTGCTGTGTTCCAGTAATATCTTGCAGTATAATAGTTCATGTTACGGGAGATCGCAAGGGATGAGAGATTGGAAGCCCACATTATCTCCTTTGCGGAGGATGAACCGGAATCTACATGCACCGCCCCTGAGGCGTGTATGCTTGAGTGTGCCAGCACCTTTGACTGCAGGGTCTCTGCCACATCGATGATGGCAAGGCCTTCAGGTGAGCCGATACACGGTCCTCCGAAAACAGGTACCTGTCCTGAAAGGTAGTGGTTTCCGTGTTCCTGGTGGTAGATACACTTGGAAAGGGTCTCATAATCAACTTTTAGATCGTCCATGTAGACTTCCTGCGGATCGTTACACGAGTACAGTTCCTCCGACGATACGAGCAGGTATGATGTCGGCAGCGTCGGCGTACTTGGGCCCATAAGTGCCAGCCCTTCGCGCCCTCCAATTTTTGTGGCAAGCCTTTCCTGTCTTGCTGCCTTCAGAACTGCTAACATCTCAAGTGGACTTTTCGGTTTGATGTACTCCCCACAGAACTGCTTCATTGCACCACTGTAGATTCCCTGGACTACATTTTCCATTACCGAGCTTAAATTGATAAAAATGAAGTTCTCCTCGGAAACGCTTCCACCCATTGGTCCGCCTATTATCACCGGCGGGATTGACACAAGTGGATACCGATGAGGTATAGCTACTTTTTCCTTAAGTCTGCCAATCTCAAGTGGATTAATAACATTCAGTGATTTCAGGATATCTTCTTCATCTATATGAATGATCCTTTCTGTACTCCTGCAGTAGACTCCCACTGTATGAAGTAGTTCTATGCCCGCTTCAAAGGTTGCATCAGCCATCTCAAGATCAGTGGGTACAAAGGATTTATTATCATACTCGATGTCGTATTTTACAGCAAGTTCCTCTGATTTCTTAAATACATCAAGATCATGTTGTTTTTCGGTTTTTGTTTCACCTTCTATTGCACTTTTTAGATACTTGTACATATTTTGCATTGTTACACCTGAAGGTCAAAGCAATTTTATACCCGTCTGCAAAAATCTGTCTATGCTTTCTCCCGATATAATGTTGCTTTCGCTTACATATATATAATTTCCTATGATGTTCAAGTATATCTGCCTTGCCAGTTTATAGAAATTTAGTTCTGAAACTCTTTTTTGAATACGGACTTTTGTGCATGCTGATTATTGAGCCTCGTAAAATACATATATCTCGATAAAAAGCATTTTTATTTAATATGATTGTCTTATCCTGATATTTTTTTATGGAAGGACTTTTATCATTGTTCTTTTATGATGCTTCTAAAACGGGCACGTGATCTGCTACTTATATTTTTCTATTGTCTTTACTGATTTTCAAATCATATTCTGATTGATTGAATTCTGGTTATTATTGCATATAATTAAGTTTTATTTATACTGTTTAATCTGATCTCTTTAAGAAAAAAGCTATCATAGGGCTTATTTGTTGGTGATTACTTCTTATATGGATTAGCATATTATTGTGCAATTATTCTCTTACTTAACATTTGCGGCTAAATTTCTCATGCACTTTATATTTAAACTTAATCAGAGGGCTATAGAAAAATATATATTTTAGTAATCGAGATTTCCCCTTACTATACATATCAGGAGCTTAAAATTATGGCAGAATACACCCCTAAAGAAAGATTAGCACGTGCACTTACAGGGCAACCTGTTGACAGGATGCCTGCAATATCAGTTACACAGACAGGTACCGTTGACCAGATGGAAGCTTCAGGAGCTTTCTGGCCCGAGGCCAACGAGGATGCTGAGAAGATGGCAGCACTCGCAGAAGCGGGTCACACCGTAGTAGGTTTTGAGGCTGTACGTGTACCCTTTGACATCACCGCAGAGGCCGAGTTCTTCGGCTGTGAGATCAAACCCGGTACGATGGAGCAGCAACCCTCTGTTATCGGTCATGTGATAAGTAACACAGAAGATATCGAGAAATTCAAGGGCTACAATCTTGACCACGGAAGGATCGGTGTTGTCTGTGATGCTATCAGGATCCTTGCAGACAAGTACGGTGATGAACTTCCTGTCATGGGCAGTATGATCGGTCCTTTCTCCCTTGCACAGCATCTCAATGGTGACGACTGGTTCATGGCCATATTCACAGACGAGGCTTTCGGTCTTGCACTTATGGAATTCACAACAGACTTCTGTGTTGCATATGCAAAGAAGATGGTTGAGAACGGTGCTGACACAATGGTGATCATCGATCCTACAGCAAGTGCCCAGCTTATTGGTGCAGAGTTCTATGAGAAGTTCGTTGTACCATACCACGCAAAGATAGTTGATGCAATGCACGAGGCCAACGTACCTGTAGTATTGCACATCTGTGGTGACACCACCAAGGGACTTGCACTCATGGAATCATCAGGTGTGGATGCCATAAGTGTTGACCAGAATGTGGATGTTGCAACAGCTGTTGGAAATGTGGACAAGGCAGTGATCGTCGGTAACCTCGATCCTGTGAATGTCCTCTGGAACCAGACTCCTGAGGTCGTAAAGGAAGAATCACAGAAGGTCCTGGATGCAGGAGTAGGTCTGCTGGCACCTGGATGTGGTATTGTCAGCAAGACACCCACCGAGAACCTGCAGGCAATGGTCGAGATGGCAAAGAGCCACAAGTATTGAAACAACTATAGGATCCATTCACTTCTCCGGGCTTGAATCTTATAATGAATCCCTTCTCTCCCGGAGAATCTTTTTCTTTTTTTCACTTAATCTTGCAGCAATAAGTATACCTAGGATCTATTATCTACTATGGTGACAAAGACAAAAGAAAAGATTCTGTCATCATGTGGTTTATATGGAATATATAAGTGATTTTTTTGAATTTATTAAAAAAGCGACAGCACCGGTTCAGACAGTGGATGCCATAAAAGAGCGTTTTGATGCTGAAGGTTTCACAGAATTGAATATGGATAAGCCATGGAAGTTAAAAGCTTCAGGGAAATACTATCTATCCCCCTATCCTTCCATGCTTGTGGGCTTTACTGTAGGGAGCGATCAATATCTCCAAAAAGGAGTAAAGATGATCGCTGCGCATACGGATAATCCCGGATTCAGAATAAAACCCGATCCCGAGGTTGACCGTGAAGGGATGCTGACGCTGAATGTGGAGAAATATGGCGGTCCTATTCTGAGTGCATGGTTCGATCGTCCTCTGTCCATAGCCGGAAGGATAGCAGTGAAGTCCGATGAGGTGCTCAGGCCTAAATTGATCCACCTGGATTTCCAAAGACCGATACTTACCATCCCAAATCTTGCAATCCATATGAATCGTGATATCAATAAAGGTATGGAGATCAAGGTTCAGAAAGAAATGCAGCCTCTCATGACCCTGTTGATGGAAGAGGAGATCAAGGATGATTATCTGCTGAATCTGGTTGCAAAGGAAGCCGGCGTCAGTCCTGAAGATATCCTGGACATGGACCTGAATGTCTATTGTCGCGAAGAGGGCATCCTGGTGGGCTCAAAAGAAGAATTTGTTTCCTGTCCGAGAATAGATGATCTGTCCATGGTTTATGCTGCTATGAAGGCTCTTACAGGATCGGAACATAAGGACGGGATCAACATGGTGGCTTTCATGGATAATGAGGAGATAGGTTCCATGACCAGACAGGGTGCTGACTCCATGATGCTGAGCACTGTTCTGGAAAGAGTGCATGCGGGCATAAAGGGAGCTGAACAGGTATCCACCCCTAAGTCAATGGACATCTTTGTAATATCGGCTGATGGTGCCCATGGCTTCCATCCCAATTACAGTGAAAAAAGCGATATCACCAGCAAGCCTGTAATGAACAAAGGTGTGGCGATCAAGATCAGCGGAAATCGTTCATATGCCTCGGAAGTTGAGACCATTGCGGCTTTTCAGCAATTGTGTGACAGGGCCGGTGTTGAATACCAGAAATTCGTGAACCATTCCGATGAACCTGGAGGAAAGACCCTGGGTCCCTTGCTCAGCAAATACCTGCCTGTTCATGTGGTGGATGTGGGTGTTCCGATGCTGGCAATGCATTCTACCAGGGAGCTTATGGGTAAACAGGACTTTCTGGATTCCATCGAGATTTTCAGGACATTTTTCCGGTTAGAAGAATGACACATATCTTGTGAAATTAAATTTCCAGGACACATTTTGTTCGACCCATACTTTATATACACTGAAAATTTAACTACAGCCAGATGTCCAGAAGAAGACAAAAGGTACGGGAAATTACGGACTTTAAATCCCTCCTGAAAAAGCAGGGATATAGTCTTGCAGGCAAGCATTCTGCTGTGAAGACCTGCCTCTGGCTTGGCAGGGCTATCAAAGGCGAGGGCGAGTGCTACAAATCTCATTTTTACGGCATTCAGTCACACCGCTGTCTCCAGATGACGCCGACGCTTATGTGTAATCAGAAGTGTCTGCATTGCTGGAGACCTACTGAGATCGACGTCCCTATGCCCGATGGCTGGGACTCTCCAGTGGAAATAGTGGGGTCATGTATCGATTCTCAGCGGAAGTTAATTTCCGGTTTTGGCGGCTCTGCTCCAAGGGAGCTCTGGATGGAGGGCAATGAGCCCGGACACGTGGCAATATCCCTGTCAGGAGAACCCACACTCTTTCCTCATCTTCCAGAACTAATTGAGGAATTCAAAAGTAAGGGCCTTACAACCTTTGTTGTAAGCAACGGCACCGTACCTGCGATGATGGAAAAGATCAACCCTTCCCAGCTTTACATGAGTCTTGACGCACCTGACAGGCAGACCTACGAAAAGGTCTGTGTCCCGAATTCTCCCGGTCTCTGGGAAAGGATAAACGAGTCACTCGATATTCTTCGGAACAAGGATACAAGGACCGTCATACGTATAACCCTGATCAAGGGTGTCAATATGTTCAACCCTGAGGCTTATGCTGAACTTATAAGCAAGGCAGATCCGGATTATATAGAGGTTAAAGCTTACATGCACCTGGGTTTCTCCAGAAAGAGGCTTCCGCGTGAAGCAATGCCATCCCATGAAGAGGTACTTGAATTCTCGGCTGAGGTTGCAGAGTATCTGGGATACCAGGTTGCCGATGATGTGGAGATAAGCAGGGTGGTCCTTCTCTCAAAGGACGGCTCGGTCTCACACCTTATTTGACGGGCAGGATGCGGGTCTGTCCGGGTCCGTGTCACAATCTATATTTATATGTTAGATGTACATATGCACCACAATCGAAGATATGAAATAATCATAGTTCACTTCAATTCGGAGTATTTTCAATATGTCAGAACAATCTGCTCATTCTAAATATGAATTTAAGAAACATCTGGAGGAACTGCGCTCAAAGAAGGGTCGCGGTACCGAACTGATATCACTTTATATCCCTACTACAAAGCAACTATCCGATGTTACCTCTCAGCTCAAGACAGAGCACGGCCAGGCCTCGAACATCAAATCCAAGGTCACAAAAGATAATGTACAGGGTGCGCTTGATTCCCTGCTTTCGAGACTGAGGTACGTTGAGGAAGTACCCGAGAACGGTATTGTGTTCTTCACCGGTGCGGTTGACATAGGGGCAAATAAAACAAACATGGAAACCACCATAATAGAACCTCCTCAGCCCATTGTTACCTATAGGTATCACTGTGATTCCTCGTTCTTCCTTGAACCGCTTGAGGAAATGCTGAGGGACGTTAAGACATTCGGTCTGCTTGTACTCGACAGGAGAGAGGCCACGGTGGGTCTGCTGGTGGGAAAACATATAGAATCATACAGGCATCTCACATCCGCAGTACCCGGCAAACAGAGGAAGGGTGGTCAGAGTGCTCACAGGTTCCAGCAGCTAAGGCTTATCGCCATCCATGATTTCTACAAACGTATTGGTGATGCTGCAAGTGACGTATTCCTGACAGTGGATCATAAGGACTTTGAAGGTGTTCTCATAGGCGGTCCCTCGCCTACAAAGGAAGAGTTCGAATCAGGAGAATTCCTGCACCACGAGCTGCAGAGAAAGATCCTGGGGCTTTTCGATACTGCCTATACTGATGAATCAGGGCTCTCAGAGCTTGTGAACGCTGCCAGTGACAGGCTCGCCGATATCGATCTCATGGTCGAGAAAAAACTGATGCAGCGTTTCATGGAAGAACTTGTGTCTGATTCCGGTAAAGCTGCCTATGGTGAAGCACAGGTAAGACAGAACCTGAGTATCGGAGCTGTTGAGATATTGCTCATATCCGAGGATCTCAGAGCCGAGCGCCTGACTTTCCAGTGTTCCAATGGCGATTATGAAAATAAGATAAGCAGGAATTTCAGACCCGGCGAAGAACCTGACTTCTCGGAGCAGTGTCCTGAATGTGGCACCAACCTTGAGATAGTCGAAAGGGTTGACGTGGTGGATGAGCTGTCAGAACTTGCGGACCAGATGGGAACTGAGGTGGAATTCATATCCACGGACTTTGACGAGGGTTCCCAGTTGCTCAACGCTTTTGGTGGAATTGTTGCTGTACTGAGGTTCAATACTGGTGTCTGATAGGATTTTGAGGTGTTATCTTGTTCCTTGAATTTAAAAAACAGGTAAGTTCGGCCCTGGAAGATGCAATTGCATCACTGGGCTTTCAGACGGATGACCTTGGGCTGGAAGCGTCCCAGCATGCAGACATTGCTTCAAAGCTTGCATTCCGTCTTGCAGCGCAGGCAAAACAGAATCCCAAAGAGCTTGCGGAAAGAATAGCTGAAGCAATATTCCTGCCGGATGATTCACTTATCGGTGAGATCACCACAGTGGGTCCGTACATCAACATAAACGCAAACAGAAGCTATATCGATGAAACCGTTTTCAGGATAAGGAAAGAGGAGGACGGCTTCGGGGGAGGTTTCTGTGAGGGAAGGATACTGCTGGAGCACACATCCGCAAATCCGAACGGTCCCCTGCATGTAGGACATATCCGCAATTCCATTATTGGTGATACCCTCAAACGTATACTCATGCGTGCGGGCTATGATGTTGAAACCCAGTACTATGTCAATGATATGGGACGCCAGATAGCTATCGTCTCCTGGGCGCTTACACAGTTCGATTTTGATAAGTCAAGAAAGCCCGATCATGCGATTGCTGATGTTTACATTAAGGCCAATGCAGAGCTCAATGATAATCCTGAAAAGGTTTCAGAGATCGACAGCCGTATGCAGCTTGTAGAAAAGGGTGACGAGGCCACGATCAAGAGTTTCGATGAGGCAGTTGCCCTGGCGGTTGAAGGTATCAGGGAAACCCTGCTGCGCATGAACGTGGAACACGACAGTTTCCCGCATGAATCCGGTTTTATCCGCTCGGGTGCTGTCAACCGGATAGTTGAGGAGGTCAAGGCCACCGGAAGAACGGAAGTTGATGACGGAGCCCTTGTTGTGGATCTCTCTGATTACGGTTTTGAAAAGACACTTGTTATCCAGCGATCCGACGGCACATCACTTTACACGACGCGTGATCTTGCCTACCATGAATGGAAAGGTGAGAGAGCCGACAGGATGATCGATGTCCTGGGAGCAGACCACAAACTCATATCAGGACAGCTCAAGGCAACCCTGAACGCAATAGGCAAGAAAGAACCGGAGATCGTGATATTCGAGTTCGTTTCCCTGCCTGAAGGTTCCATGAGCACCCGCAGAGGTAAGTTCATCCCGGCGGACGACCTGCTTGATAAGATAGAGGACCAGGCCTATGTGGAAGTTGAGAAACGCCGTCCTGAGATGCCGGATGAGTTTAAAAGGCAAGTTGCAAGGAATGTGGGTATCGGTGCTGTCAGGTATGATATCGTGAAAGTATCCCCTGAAAAGTCAACGGTATTCGACTGGAAGGAAGCCCTTGATTTTGAGAAGCAAGGCGGGCCCTTTATCCAGTACTCACATGCACGTGCCTGTAGTATTCTCAAAAAGGCTCAGGAGGATGGTCTCTGGGATCCTGCAAGACCAATTGATCCGTCACTGCTGATCGAGGATACGGAAGTTGACCTGATAAAGAAAATGGCAGCCTTTGATAGTGTCATAGAAACATCCGCAAGGGAACTCAAACCTCACTCGGTTGCCATCTATGCAAGGGATCTTGCCGATTCTTTCAACCAGTTCTACAGATTCGTGCCTGTAATAAGTGCAGAGGATGAGGAGGTCAGATCTGTCAGGCTTGCACTTGTGGACTGTGCAAGGATAGTACTTGCAAATGCACTTGACACACTTGGAATAGCTGCCCCTGAATCGATGTGATAAAGGGTAGCTTTTCCATTCCTTACTCTTTTATTTTTGCATAAGTTTTATTAGCGAGCCGGTTGGCGGTTATATCTACTGATTTTTTTGCAGTACTTTACAGTATGTGAAACCTGCACAAAACTTAAATATGACCCTGGTCATTTATGACCGCGGTCATATTTATTGCTAATGGCCTTTAAAGTTAATATTAAGGATCAGATATGTCCCTGCGTGAGAAAAAGAAACTCGAGACCAAGAACAGGATCTTCGAGGTATCGGGAAGGCTGTTCAAGGAAAAAGGTTTTGAAAACACCACCATAGATGCTATAACAAAGGAAGTGGGAATAGCAAAAGGCACATTCTTCAACTATTTCCCTACCAAGGAATCCTTGCTTCTTTATTTCAGAGAACAGAAACACGAACTGGTCAATGATCTGCTTGAAGCTGAAAGGTCAAAGAACGCTCCAAGCAGGGAAAAGATAAAGAGTTTTCTGGTCCGTCTGGCGGAAAGCTATGAGAAGGACAAAGAACTCTCAAAACTCTTCATACTGGAATACAAAAGGTATGTGGTGCACTCCGGATTAAAACCGGATGATGAAAAAAGCATGCATAACCGGTTCAACAGGATTCTTTATGGTTTGCTTGAGGAGGGTGTGGGGAACGGAGAGATCAGGAGTAGCACCGATCTGAAAAAAGCAGCTGAGATGCTGAATGTCATCTATCTCCACACGCTTATCGTATGGCTGAGATCCGATAACGATTTTTCCTTCTCCGGGGACATATCCGCAAAAATAGATATGTTATTCGAAGGTATCGGGGATTAATCAAATGTTTGCAATAGAGGTTGAGAACCTCACAAAGGAATTCGACGGATTCGTTGCTGTTGACAGTATTTCCTTCAGCATAGGCAAGGGTGAGATCTTTGGTTTGCTTGGCCCCAACGGTGCAGGAAAGACCACAACTATGTCTATGCTTTCAACCACACTTAAACCGACATCCGGAAAGGCTTATGTTAATGGTTTCGATATCCTGAAAAATGAGGATGATGTAAGAAAGTCCATAGGGATAGTGTTTCAGGACCAGAGTCTCGATGAAGAGCTGACAGCCTATGAGAACATGGATTTTCACGGAAGGCTCTATCGTGTGCCAAAAGAAGAGAGGCAGAAAAAGATAGCAGAACTTCTGAAACTGGTTGAGCTAGAAGATAAAAAGGACAATCTCGTAAAAACCTATTCCGGTGGGATGCGAAGGCGTCTTGAGATAGCAAGAGGATTACTTCACGAGCCGGATGTACTTTTCCTGGATGAACCCACTCTGGGTCTTGACCCACAGACAAGGAATCACCTCTGGGATTATATCGAGAAGCTCAACGGGGAAAAAGGGATTACGCTAATTCTCACCACTCATTATATGGACGAAGCGGACAAGCTCTGCAACAGGGTGGCAATAATTGACCGGGGTAAGATCATCGCAAGTGACACTCCGGAAAAGCTCAAGGATTCCATAGGGGGAGATGTAATAACAATCCATTCTCCGCAAAGGGATGATCTCTATGAAATAATCAAAGATCAGACATGGGTCAAGCATCTGGACCTTCATGACAGCTCGCTCACTATAAGTCTTCAGAATGCGGGACAGCATGTTGCAGAGATCGTGAATCTCTCTTCTGAAAAGGGGATAAGCATTGATGATATCTCTATCCACAAACCCACTCTTGAGGATGTTTTCCTGCATTATACCGGCAGGACGATACGGGAAGAGGAAGCCAACACCAAAGACCGCATGCGAATGATGCAAAGGGTGAGGAGGTAATAATATGGATATTGTCTATACCATATGGCTGAGGAACGTAAAGCGTTATCTGCGCTCCAGAAGCAGGATCGTCGGAAGTCTGGGTATGCCTCTTTTCTTTTTGCTTGTGCTGGGGTTCGGACTTAATTCTGTTGTCACGCTTCCGGGTATGGAACATGGCTATACCGGATTCATCATTCCTGGAATCATATCCATGAGTGTGTTGTTCACTTCGGTATTCTCGGGAATTCAGATAATATGGGATAAGCAATTCGGTTTCCTGAAAGAGACCCTCGTGGCTCCGGTATCAAGACTTGAGATAATGCTGGGACAGACTATAGGCGGAGCTACAGCCTCAGTGATCCAGGGTCTTATAATCCTTGTTCTGTCACTTCTGATAGGACTCAATATCACCAGCATCCCCGGATTTCTGATCGCAATAGTATTCATGGTGCTCATAGGGCTATCTTTTACAGCCTTTGGTATTGCCATTGCATCGAGGATGGAGGATATGCATGGTTTCCAGCTTATAATCAACTTTGTCGTGTTCCCCATCTTCGGACTCTCAGGGGCGCTGTTTCCCATTGACAGTCTGCCATCATGGCTGAGATCCCTTACGCTGCTTGACCCGCTGACTTACGGTGTCGAAGGTATCAGGTACGGCTTGCTTGGAAGCTCCCAGGTGAATCCGCTACTCAGCTTTGTGGTGCTTACGGGATTTACGGTTTTCATGGTGGTCTTTGGTGCCTACCTGTTCAGAAAAATAAGCATCTGATACCACAGACAGTTAGAAGCACAAATAAAAGGAGCTGCTAACTGCTCTTTTTCTTATTTTTACGTTTGGAGCCGCTTTTTAAGATCAAATACCCATCTGCTGATTCCGGGTGCTACATTACCGCATCTGCGATGGAATTTTACATCAAAACCCATATTCTCATATCTTGTGATAAGTCCGGGAATATCTTCTCTGGGTTTGAAGGTATAGAAGTGAACATCGCCTCTTGGTCTGACCATGGATGAAATTTTCTCCAGAAAATGGTCCATGCCATAGGGTGTGGGTATGATGGCTCTGTCAAATTCAGATTTTATCATTTTCGGTATGTGAGATGCATCGGCGTTAATGATATGGATTTTTTCTTCCAATTTGTTCAGCTTGCAATTCTCTTTGAGTGACAGGCACGCGAAGGGGTTCATTTCCACTGCAACTACATCGGCTCCTGTGGCTGCTGCAGGGATTACAAAGGGGCCGACACCTGAAAAAGGAATGAGCACGCTCTCATTCGGTTTCACCTGAGATGCTATCCTTTTTCTCTCAAATCCCAGTCTCGGGTTAAAAAAGGATCTTTTAACGTCTATCCTGTATACAAATCCGAATTCCCTGTGAGTGGTCCCGGTGCTCTCACCTGCCAGTATCTCAAAATCGGCAACTCTGTGGTCACTTTCAAGCTTTGAGGTCTTGTTGAGCACTGTCCGGATATTGCCCATGCGCTGCATTATTGCAGAGGCAATCTCTGGTTTGTATTTTCCCAGCTCTTCGGGAATCACTACTATGGCAATATCTCCGATAATGTCAAAACGGTTTGGGAGCTTTTCCAGCTCCTTTTCAGGAATTTTTCCATGCAGGTCGGTTTTGAGGCTCATCCTTTGTTCGGGTCTGCTATATGTCACAGATATTTAAAAACGCTTACAATCCCTTTTATCCTTCAAGGTATCGGGTTGTCACTTTCCTTTCAACTAGGTTGTATGAAGAATCAATGAACAGTCGTATAGGTTTTTAAGTCCCAAGCACAATATATGAATGATTTAAATTAATTTAGGGATCTTTAAGAAAATCGACCAAAAGGGTACACAATGGAAAAAGCTACGTTTGCAGGAGGCTGCTTCTGGGGGGCTGAAGATACTTTCAGGAAGATAAAAGGTGTTACAGGAACGCGGGTCGGATATACAGGTGGTTCGAAGGAGAATCCCGATCATATCGAGGTCCTAAGCGGTAAGACAGGCCATGTAGAGGCTGTGGAGGTCACTTTTGATCCTGCTGTAGTAAGTTTTGGTGAATTGCTTGCAGCGTTCTGGAAAATGCATGACCCTACACTGACAAGGAAGGAACTGCTCAGAGATATCTGGGATATAAATGATGATTCCGTACTTGAAAGCTCACCTGAGTACGCGGGCAGTCATTACAGGTCAGCAATATTTTACCATAATGAGGAACAAAGACAGGAAGCCATCAAATCCTTCGATGAACTTCAGGAATCAATCGGTCGGGACAAAGAGGTACTTACTGAAATAGTCCCTGCGACCGTATTCTATCAGGCAGAAGATGAACATCAGCAGTATCTTGAAAGGAGTGAAGGCAGTAAAGAATCCTGTGGATGTAAAACAGGGACCTGCTCGATAGAATAAGATCCTTGCTCTTTTTATAGCAATTAAACAATTCCGGCTAATACTAAATATGGATCCTGGGTCTGTCCGTTTTATATCTCGCAGAAATTATTCTTCAGCTTCTCGGTCAGCTTTATATTCTCAGAGTAATCAACTTCAACATCCAGTATCCAGACACCACCTGAATCCAATGCTTCTCTGAGCCTGGGCTGCAGTTCTTCGGCACTTTCGATCTTCATACCCTTTGCCCCGAAGCTCTCAGCAAGTTTCACAAAATCAGGATTTGTAAAGCTGGTGCCTATGCTCTGCTCAAACTGTTTCTTTTCATGCCATTCGATGAGACCGTATTTTGAGTCGTTGAAAATGACAACCACAAAATTACACCCGAGTCTTACGGCGGTCTCAAGATCCTGCAGGTTCATAAGGAATCCGCCATCACCTGCAACTGCCACTACTTTACGCTCAGGCATGAGAAAGCTGGCTGTTATGGCTGCAGGAAGTCCAAATCCCATGGATGCAAGGCCATTTGAGATGAAGACCGTATTTGGCTCATAGGCCGGGAAAAGCCTTCCCACCCATAGCTTATGGGCTCCCACATCACTTACCAGTATATCGTTCCTTGAAAGACATTCCCTTATATCATAGATTATCTTCTGGGGCTTTACCGGGAAGGACAGATCGTCTTTATAATCCTCAAGCTCTGCTCTCATCCTTGAGCGTACAGTTTTGAACCTTTCCGATATCTCTCTTTTGAAATCGCACTGCTGTTCAAGTTTGAACAGAGTCTGTTTTATGTCTCCAGGCAGCATCAGATCGGGTATATAACTCTCATCGGTTTCAGGATGGTCGGAATGGATGTGAATGATCTTTTTTGAACCATCAGGATTCCAGGACCTGGGACTGTACTCAACATAGTCGTATCCCACTGTTATCACCAAATCAGCCATCTCAAGACCGCACATTATGTGGTCCCGGTCCTTGATACCCATCGAACCGAGGTAGTGTTCGTCATCAGCAGGAACCGCTCCCTTTCCCATGAATGTTGTAACTACGGGCAGACCATAGGATCTAACAAAACGTCTCAACTCATTGGCAGCATCTCCACGGAAAACACCATTACCTGCCAGTATCACAGGCATTGAGCTTTCTTTGATCATCCCTGCAGCCTTCTTCAGATCCCGTTCATCATGCATGACCATATGAGGCGGATTCTTTTTGAAAAGCGGCTTCTTAGGGCTTTCTTCCTTTGCAACATCCTCGGGTAGTTCGATGTGAACTGCTCCTGGCCTGTCGACGGATATATCGAAAGCCTTTCTGATAATCTCGGGAATAAAATCAGATCTGTTGACCCTGGAGTTCCAGCTTGTGACCTGTTTGAACATTGTCACTATGTCAATATACTGGTGTGACTCCTTGTGTGTCTTTTCAAGTGCGGACTGGCCGGTGATTGCTACCAGGGGTGCCTTGTCAAGGTGTGCATCCGCTACTCCGGTAATAAGATTTGTAGCACCGGGTCCCAGCGTTGCAAGACACACTCCTGGTTTGTGGGTGATCCTTCCGTAAACATCTGCCATGAAAGCTGCACTCTGCTCATGCCTGGCGACAATGAATCTGATCTTTGACCTTGAGAGTGAATCAGTCAGGTCTATGGTTTCCTCACCTGGCACTCCGAAAATATATTCCACACCTTCATTCTCAAGACATTTTACGAAAAGGTCACTACCTTTCATTTTTCAATACACCTTCAATGATTTTATCTGCATGAATTCCTGCATTCCAACCCTGTAGAGCTCTCTGCCAAGGCCGCTGCTCCTGTAGCCGCCAAATGGAAGACGCGGGTCGGATGCTACTTTATTGTTTATGGCAACTACACCTGCCTGAATATCCCTGATAAGTGTCATAGCCCTGTCTCTGTCCTCGGTCCAGACACTGGCACCAAGACCAAACCTTGTACTGTTGGCCAGCTCCAGTGCTTCGCTCTCATCTTTGAAAGTGATTATAGGTGCCACAGGTCCGAATGTCTCCTCTTTAAGGACAGGAGCACTTCCTGTAATATTATTGAGTACAACTGGCTTATAATAGAAACCGTCTCCTTCCATGGGTCCGCCTTCAAGGAGGATGTCGGCACCCATTGCAAGTGTTTCATCGACCTGTCTCTGCAGTTTTTCAACCTGCTTTGAATTCACAAGTGGCCCGAGATCTGTACTCTCATCCATGGGGTCACCGATCTTCAGGTTATCGATTTTGCTCAGGAATATATCTGTAAAATCCTCGGCTATATTTTCGGCTATAATAAAACGCTTGGAAGCTATACAGCTCTGACCCGAATTCTGGAACCTTGCACTGACAGCTTCCTCTGCAGTTCTTTGGATATCCGCATCCTCCAGGACGATAAAGGGATCACTTCCCCCTAGCTCCAGCACGTACTTCTTCATGTGATTCCCTGCCTGAGCTGCCACCTTCTGTCCTGCATCAGTACTTCCGGTGAAGGATACTCCACTGATCTCATCCCTGGCAATCAGTTCTGAGGCCTCCTTGCCTCTGATGAGCATGCTCTGGAAAACTCCGGAAGGCAGTCCGGCTGCACAGAATATTTTCTCAATTTCCAGTGAACACATGGGTACGTCACTGGAATGTTTGAGCAGGATAACGTTCCCGGCTGCAATTGCGGGAATTGCGGCTCTCATTGCCTGCCAGAAAGGGAAATTCCAGGGCATTATGTTGAGGATAGTACCCATAGGTTCATACAGGAAACCGGATGTTTCGGCATCTGTATCTACAAACTCAGCTGCAAGGAATGTCTCCACATTCTGAGCAAAATATTCACTCAACCAGGCACACTTTTCAATCTCGTCCCGGGACTGTTTTATGGGTTTGCCCATCTCCCTCGTGATCATTTCTGCCAGTTCCTGCTTTCTTTCCCTGAGCAGTCCTGCTATGTTTTCAAGGTACATGGACCTGTCAACAGGCATTGTTCCTTTCCAGTCCCTGAAGTCTTTCCCGGATAGCTTGATCTTGTTTTCAACTATGTATCTCGTATCCAGTTCAAAATCACCGATCATCTCTCCTGTTGCAGGATTGACAGATTTTATACTTTCCATAATCAATATTCCCCGATAAAATGCATGCTGGAGGAAATAACCTCATGCAATTGGCTCCGACTACTCCCCCAATTTTTACTTGTGTTTGATTACATATAAAACTGGTTGCAGGTATGAACTCTATTTTGTCCTCTTTTCTCTTACCAGCTCAAGAAGACAAATGTTAAATAGTTCCGCTTTGACACTAGCATGAGTGACCGATAAGGACTATTTTTATGGAATCCGGAAATGAGGCTTTGCTGATAGCTCCGTGTGGAATGAATTGCGGCATTTGTGTTGCATATCTGCGGGACAGGAACAGATGTCCGGGCTGCAGGGGACCCGATGACAATAAATCGGTCACCCGCCGTGAGTGCAGGATAAAGAACTGTGGTGTTTTTCATAAAGATGATGCTTATTTTTGTTTTACGTGCGGGGATTTTCCCTGTGACAGGCTGAAACACCTGGACAAAAGATACAGGACAAAATACCACATGAGTATGATCGAGAATCTTGAGAATATAAGGAAGTCCGGTATTGTGGAATTTATGCAAAATGAAAAGATAAGGTGGACATGTGACAGATGTGGAGGCACTATTTGTGTCCACAGGAGATGTTGTTATGATTGCGGTGAAAAAATATCCTGAAGAGCATCAGGTGACTTTCCAGTATCCCTTCCGGATATGCTTAAAGCTATCACATCATCTTTAAAGACTTTATATTCATGAACTCATAGAAGCCATGACTTGAGAGCTCCCGGCCCATTCCGCTTTTCTTCACTCCTCCAAAAGGCAGGCAGGCCTGGGGTGTACAGAAGGAATTGATACCAACCATTCCTGTTTCAAGCTCTGAAGCCACTCTCATGGCCCGGTTCCTGTCCTGACTCCACACGCTTGCACCCAGCCCGAACTCGGAATCATTTGCCATCTCAATAGCTTCTTTTTCATCCTTTGCAATGATGATCGGTGCCACAGGTCCGAAAGTTTCCTCATGCATGACCTTCATGTCCCGGGTCACATTAGTGAGGACAGTGGGTGAATACATGTAACCCGTGCCTGCCATTCTTCCTCCGGGAACAAGTGCCTCTGCACCCTTTGATATGGCATCATTGACCTGGTCTTCCAGTATCAGTATCTGGTCATCCCTGACCATGGGACCGATGTCCGTATCAGGATCCATGGGGTCACCGATATTCAGATCGAGTGTATGCTCCACGAATCTTTCCGTGAACTCATCGGCCACGTCTTCCACCACGATGAAGCGCTTTGCAGCTATGCATGTCTGTCCCGTATTGATAAAGCGGCTCGGGACACCGACCTTTGCAGCCATTTCCACATTCGCATCATCAAGGACGATGAAAGGATCACTGCCACCAAGTTCCAGCACGAACTTCTTCATGTTACGGGCAGCGATTTCAGCAACCTTCTGCCCGGCATCAAACCCACCGGTAAAGGACACGGCTTTAACCTCGTCTTTGGTTATAAGTGAGGATGCCGTCTTCCCGTCTATCATCAGTGTCTGGAAAACCCCTTCAGGAAATCCGGCTTCTTTGAATATATTTTCAATTTCAAGTGCACACATGGGCACATAGCTGGAATGCTTGAGAAGCATCACATTTCCGCCTGCAAGCACATGTGCCGCTGCACTGAGCACCTGCCAGAACGGGAAGTTCCAGGGCTTGATGGCAAGCACTGTCCCCATGGGTTCGTAATGCACCATAAGGCCGCAGGAACTTTCCCCGGCGGTTTCGGGTTCAATAAAACTCTCCGCATTGTCCGCAAAATAATCGAACATCTCAGCACATTTGCTGACCTCGGGAATGGACTGCTTGATCACTTTTCCCATTTCGGCGCTAATAAGCTTCCCGTACTGCTCTTTGTTCTCACGCAGCAGGTCCGCGACCTTGTGAAGTAACTTGTTACGCTCTGAAACATCAGTCCTTTTCCACTCTTCAAAGGCCTCAGCAGATTTTTTTAGGATCTGGTTCACCTGCTCGTCAGAGTGCATATCGACTTCGCCGATTACTGTACCTGTTGCCGGATTGATGGATCGTATCGTGCTCATGGTATTACCTGTAGGATGATATGGATATTATCTATAATGTGGTGTCATATATTTGCTATTATTGATTCCAGTTCTCTGCCGGATATTCATGCCATAGCAATCTGCACGGCGGTGGGATACTTTTTCATGATCGAATATGCAATTGATCTGCCAATCCATAGTTTACCTTTTTGCATACGGCGCATTTTACTGAAATCGCCCAGCTCCTGCAGTGCATGGAACGCACTCTCATCATTGAGATAACAGCTATCGGGCACGTTCATACTGTAGAAGAAAAGGATGGGTAGCCGAAGTCTGGTGTGCAGTTCACGGGGCAGGTTATTCTTTAAAAAAAGCAGCGTCTCTTTGTCGAAAAGGTGTTCATCACCAGATTTTGTCCTTGCGACGGGTCTTTCCTGTATAAGGAGCTGAGCAAGACTTTTACGCTCGGTGACTATGCCATCGTTGATCTTGCTGACCTCCATCCTCATCCAGCGCATGAGAACATCGTCTGTTGAGCTTCTTCTTTCAGGCATAGTTCTTCCCGATTCAAGTTTATTATTTTAACTTTATACCGGTATTGGTTAAGATTATACTTTAGATGGAAAAAAGGGTTAACGATTTAAACTTTGTAAACGAGTAATTATTATGGATGTCCTTAGACTTTTAAGGGAAAACGAGGATCATATAATCGAGAGTTTCGGTGTTAAAAGAATAGGTCTTTTTGGTTCATTTGCAAGAGGCGAAGGACGCATAGATAGTGATATAGATGTCCTGGTTGAGTTCAGGGAAGGGCAGAAGACGTTTGACAATTACATGGAACTGAAATTCTATCTGGAAGATCTGTTTAAAAGAGACGTGGATCTTGTGCTTGAGACATCCATTAAACCACGGCTCAAAGATTACATCTTGAAGGAAGCTGTTTATGCCTAGAGATTATCTTGTTTTTTTTGAAGATATGCTAATTGCCATCAACAAAATCAAAAGATATTCTGCCAACTTATCTTTTGAAGAATTCTCTAAGGATGAAATGAGAATAGATGCTGTTGTCCGTAATCTTGAGATCGTAGGTGAAGCAGCAGGTAATATTCCTTCTGATATCAGAGAAAAATATCCTAGTGTTCAATGGAAGAAAATAGTAGGACTGCGGAATATTCTTATACATGAATACTTTGGGATTGATATGGATATTTTATGGGGTATTATTCAGAATAACCTTGATGAACTAAAAGATAATATCGAAATAGCTTTACAAGAAAATAGAACTCATTAGCATTTCTTCTTTCAGGCATTTAGTCTTCCCTGATTCAAGTTTAATATCGCAACTTTATACCCGTATTGGTTAAAATTATCTTTTAGATGGAAAAAGGGTTAACGATTTAAACTTTGTAAACGAGTAATTATTATTTGTATCCATAAAGCTATAATTACTTTTGAAGAGCTACAGAGGAAAGTGTTTATGCCTGAAAATTCTTCGATATTTGAAAACTCACTTAGGCAGTTAAAAGAAACTGTGATTGAAACGTTTTCCGATGAAGATGTTTATGTGATACTTTTTGGTTCCAGAGCAAGGGGTGATTTCAGTCACACCTCCGATATTGATGTTGGTATTTTGCCTCGACGACCCTATAATAGAAAAAAGTTGACCTTGCTTCGGGAAAAAATAGATGATCTGAATATTCCCTACTCAGTGGATGTGGTCGATATTTCAAATGTTTCCGATGCTTTTAGAGAGAAAGTAATGGAAGAAGGGATAGTATGGAAAAACTGGAGATGATATTAGGTGATGCAAGAAGGGCTCTGGCAACTCTGGAAGAAGTGCTAGATGAACCCTTTTCTCTTATAGTCAGAGATGCATCGATCCAGAGGTTTGAATATACATTCGAAGTAACTTGGAAACTTATCAGACAGTATCTCAAGGACAGGGAAGGAATAGTCTGCAACTCGCCAAAATCATGTTTCAGGGAGGCTTTCAAAGTGGATTTAGTTACTGAAGAGGAAACTGTCAAAGCCTTGCAAATGACCGATGACAGGAATATGACCACCCATACCTATCGTGAAGAAGTTGCGGATGAGATATACGGTAACCTGCCGGGTTACTATGATCTGATGTATAATATCACTACAGGTATAAGTGAAAGAATGAATTGACTTTTCTGAGACCAAGCTTTGGAATCACAGGCCAGATATAAATTCTTTAAGTCCAAGTTATAGTCATGGACGATCTACAGATTATAGCTGACAAGATACGGACAATGGAGATCCGTGGTGCGGGAAGGATAGCCGTTGCAGCTTCAGCTGCACTCAGGGATTATGCGAAAACGCTTCGATCACTGAACATCGAGGAGTTCAACAGGAATATCGATGAGGCTGCAAAAACACTGGTTGACACCCGTCCGACAGCAGTTTCCCTCCCAAATGCCGTTGCTCTGACCAAAAGACACAGTTCAACTAATGTCTATGATGCAATCGATGAGATAGTCAGTAATTCAGATGAGTTCATAAAGAATGCTGAGGAAGCACTTGGAAAGATCGGCAGGATAGGTGCCGAGAGAATCCATGACGGTGATGTCATCATGACCCATTGCAATTCCCATGCAGCCATCTCGATCATCAAGACCGCCTTTGACCAGGGTAAGAATATATCGGTAATCGCCACAGAATCCCGCCCCAGGAGGCAGGGCTTTATCACGATCAGGGAGCTGAACGACTATGGCATTCCCACGACCCTTATCGTGGACTCGGCTGTCAGGCTGACCATGAAGGAAGTGGACCTTGTGGTGGTGGGTGCGGATTCGATCTCGGTTAACGGTGCACTCATAAACAAGATCGGGACCTCCCAGCTTGCCATGGCCGCACAGGAAGCCCGCAGGAATCTGATCGTGGCTGCGGAGACCTATAAGTTCAGTCCGAGGACCCTGCTTGGTGAAATGGTGGAGATCGAGGATCGTGGAAGTGAGGAAGTGATCGACCCTGAGATACTGGAAGAACTTCCCAATGTAAAGGTCAGAAATCCTGCGTTCGATGTCACTCCCGCAGAGTATATCGATCTGATCATCACAGAGGTAGGAGCCTTACCACCGGCTATGGCCTATACGATAATAAAGGATCATCTCGGACTTGAGATGCTACCCTGAACCTGCAGGATTATTCTTCTGATTCCAATTTTTAGATTTTTCAGAGCTTTAGTAATCAGGTAATCTTCCCAACAGTCGCAATGTAGATCGTGAATTCCTTTTCACCGTCGATTTGCAGTAAAATATTAATATTATCGTCAAGAAAAGCTGCGATGGCACAGACTCCGCAACTAACGGACTGTGCAGCTAGGTAGAGGTTCTGACAGACGTGACCTGCATCCAGATGAAGATACCTGTATCCTCTTTCACCGTATCGCCATTGCATCCTGTAAGGTACCGCCGTCCAGATGAACGTGACCGCGCTGTTCAGTACAAAAGGCTGGTCAAGACAGGCGGTTTTGATATCTTCGGCGATATGCTCCCCGGTCTGTATCCGGACAAGCTTGTGCTCGATGGGAAGGAAATGATAAAGACCCTTTTCCAGTCCTTCCACATTGTTTACCAGCACATAGGTCTCAAGTGCATGCCTGGCGCCAGCAGAGGGTACCGTCCTGAATGTCACCGAACTTTTGACCTGCTTGACACCCTGGGTGCACCAGAGCAGGTAGGATAGTTCTTCAGGGGAAATTGCTTCCATTCTGTAACTGCGTGTACTTGTCCTGTTCTCTATGGCTTCTCTGATGTCTATACTGTCGACCTTTATACTCTCTGGTTCGGGAAGATCGAAAACCTTCCCCTCATCCTCTGACCCCGATTGCAGAGGAGGCTGAGGATAACCCAATGCCTGGTCTGATCTTTCAGCATACTGGAACTTCGTTTTTTCCATGAACTCTTTACCGATTCCTCTCATCCTATTGCCCCACGTTGATTAAAGAAAAGATTGGCTACCAGTCTTTTATATTTGTTGCCTTTACAACGACAAAGGAACCGCTGTCAAACCCTTCAATCGGCTTTTCGGCTATTTTTATCTCATTTAAAGGCTTGAAAAGGGTCTGCCTGAAAATAAATCCACCAAAACCATGATTCTCCAAACTGTCTGTGAGTTCCTTCGCTGATAAGAAGCTGGCAGCTTTGAAAAAACTACTCTTTGCTGCTCTTTTTTCATATTCCTGTCCCAGGGGGCTGTTACGTTCGATAAATGCAATTATGAGCTCGTTCCTTGGTGCAAGTACCCGATGTATCTCTCTGAGTGTGCGTTCTTTATCGGTAAAACAAAGGGCTGTGGCCATCAATATGAGTTCAGTTGACGAACTTTTCAGGGGCAGTTCTTCCGCAATCCCCCGGATAGGTCTGATGCCACGTTTTACTGCAATCTCAAGCATTTTTTGCGAGGGATCTATTCCGTAACTGATTCCAAGAACGGATGCGAATCTTGCCGTACCGACTCCTATTTCAAGGCTTCTTCCGGGTATGATATCCAGAAGCAGCTCTCTAATGGCCTGAAGTTCTGATTCGTAAACAGCATGGTGTTTTTCATACCACTTATCATACTCTTCCACATGGATGCCGAAGTAATTCTCTTTCATGGTGAATGCTTGTTTTTTGTTTCTGTTTCCTGTGTTGAGGTTTGGAATCAGAAAATATAAAACATTTTATTCCTCTTTTGAAAACATGAAAATACGTTGTGAATGGGCCGAAATGAATGAAAATGAAAGGGAGTACCACGATAGCGAATGGGGAGTGCCTGAGCATGATGACAGGAAACTGTTCGAGTTCCTGATACTTGAAGGAGCGCAGGCAGGGCTTAGCTGGGACACCATTCTCAAAAGAAGGGAGAACTACAGAAAGGCCTTTGATGATTTTGACTACAATAAGGTTGCTGCCTACGATGAATCAAAGATCGAGGAACTCCTGCAGGATTCAGGAATTATCAGGAATCGGAGAAAAGTACTTTCAGCGGTTAATAATGCAAAAGCCTTCATCGAAGTAAGGAAGGAGTTTGGTTCATTCGATAATTATCTCATGAAATTTCTGCCGGAAGGTAAACCCATACAGAACTCATGGAAATCCATGTCAGAGATACCTGCAAGGACCGACCTGTCCGAAAAGATAAGCAAGGATATGAAAAAGCGGGGATTCAGCTTCGTAGGTCCGACCATAGTCTATGCCTACATGCAGGCCATGGGGATGGTCAACGACCATGTGGTGGACTGCTTCAGGCATGAGGAATGTGGAAATATGAAATAAGACTCAGGAAAATTCTGCTTCCATCTTATTTTCAGAGTCTGGCGAGCACCAATCTCTTTTCAGGTACCTGTGAAAGTAAATCCCCAATGCAGGTATGAAGGAAAGTATACAAAGTAGATATATTGTTCCTGATAAGGCCATTCCGGAAAAAGGGTTTGTCTCAAGAGGCCATAAAGGCTTGATATCCATGTAAAGAAAAGAGTCAAGCAGCACATGGCTAAAGGTTCCGATTAGTGTCCCTGTGGCTATAGAAATAAAAGAATATGTCTGCTCTATCCTCAGCTTATCTGTAATTTTCTGTAACCATTCTTTCTGTGAAAACAAGAAAATGGATAACAACAATGCAATCACTGTTGCGTTTAGAAAGGTGTGAAATGGTCCGTGAAGAGGTCTGCAACCGCTAAACAGACAGTATGTTGCTCTCACATCAATGATTATGCTTCCAAGAAGTATGGAAATAAGATTTATCCGTTTCTCGAACATCTCTCCCAGCAAAAAAGCTGGTCCGAGATGAAATGGTGTAAAAGGCATTACACCTCAGACTATCTTTCCATACGGACTTTCCTCATAGAAGCTCAGGAACTGTTCGATTGCTGCCGATGTATTGGATTCAGAGCCAAAGAGCAGGCTTGAGAGTGTCGGCCTGTTCATGTAAACAATGGTCGGCTCACCTTCGATTCCTCCGAGTTCCGCTGCCCTGTCAAGGGCATAATAGAAGTTACCCATCTCATCAACCAGTCCGAGCTCCATTGCCGTCTCACCGGTGTATATTCTGCCGTCTGCAAGGTCCCTTACCTCACCTTCGCTCATGTCCCTGCCTTCGGCCACATCTTCCACAAAGGTTGAGTATACCTGGGCAACGACGAGGTTTGCATACTCCTTTTCATCTTCCGTGAGACCTCTCCATGAACCTCCCATGTCCTTGAACTCACCGGATTTGGCAATGTAGTAATCTATACCTTCCTGATCATAGTAGCCCGAAAGGTTCTCGAACATCCATATGGTGCCGATGCTTCCTGTCATTGTGGATGGATTGGCAACTATAAGGTCTGCAGGTGCTGATACATGATAGGCTGCACTTGCTGCCACATCTCCCATGGATACGACTACGGGTACACCGCTTTCACTTGCCCTTCTTACCTCGGTGTATATCTCTTCACCTGCGGTGGAAGAGCCTCCGGGACTGTTGATACGCAGCACTATGGCCTTCACATTCTCATCGGCGGTTGCATCCCTTATGCTTTCAGCCACGTCTTCCGATGTTGCATATCCAAGGCCACCGGGCACACTGCTTGTAAGAAGGGTACCCTGTACGTAGATTACTGCAACTTTATCTGTCGGTGCATACAGGCCTCCGCCAAAGGCCTGGAAGATTATCACAAAACTTGATCCGATAACCAGGAGAAGAACGGCTACTATTGCCAGATACTGCCATTTGCGGCTCTTTTTTTCGGGTCCTGGGGGGCCGGAATAAGTATTATTTGAGGTATTGGCTCTTTCATTTTTACTTTCATCCGCACCCCGGTATTTCTCAGTTTCCGGCGTCTGCTCTCTGCCCGTTATACCGGTTGATGCTGTTTCTTCCGGCATTTCTGAAGGTGAATTGTTCTGGATCGTATCATCCTTTTTTGATTCTGAGTAAGAATATGGATATGTATGATATTCAGTGTCATCCGAAGATCCTTCACTGCTATCGGGATATTTTCCGCTCATCACTAAATTACCATCCTCATCATAAAATGAGCCTGAATGTTGAAAAAGCTTGTGTGCTTTGCAAGCGAAATATATTTTATAATTGCAGGCAATCAACATCAGATATACTGATCATATCTTTACGGAGAAAATACATGCCAAATATCCCCTTTGATAAAGCCGTACTTGTAACATGCGGCCTTCCGTATGCCAACGGGAAAGCTCATGTGGGTCATCTCAGGACATACATTCCTGCGGATATCTATGTGAGATCCCTGAAAAAGAACTCACAGGAAGTTACGTTTGTCTGTGGTTCCGATACCCATGGTACCCCTATTGTTGTAAATGCCGAGGAGCTCGGGATCACACCAAAAGAACTCGTTCAGAAATATCATGTCCATTTTGACGAAATTTTCAAGAAAATGGACGTCAGGTTCGATGCCTTCGGAACAACAGACGATGAAACAAATCACAATCGTACACTGGATATTGTCGAGAAGCTCATTGACAGAGGTTACGTTTATCCAAAGATCATAGAGATAGCTTATTGTCCGCAATGTGATCGTTTCTTGCCTGACAGGTATGTTTCGGGAACCTGCCCTCACTGCGAGGAAAAGGCACGTGGTGACGAGTGTGACCAGGGATGTGGCAAGCACTTAGAACCGGGTGAGCTAAGGGACCCTGTCTGTACCATCTGTCAGGGACCTGCGGAATATAAGGAACAGGAACATTTCTTCTTCAAGCTTTCCGAGTTCAGGGATTTCCTCCTTGAGCATCTGGAAAACCTTGGTGGTACCCTGAATGCACGCAACTATGCACTGGGATGGGTCAAGCAGGAGCTGACGGACTGGTGTATCACAAGGAACCTTGAATGGGGAGTAAAATTCCCGGGCCACGATGATCTTGTTGTTTACGTATGGGTGGATGCACCTATCGGTTATATGGCATTCACGGAAGAATGGGCAGAGGCCACCGGCGGTGACTGGGAGAAGTTCTGGAAAGGCGACTCTCCGATAGTACACTTCATTGGCGGTGACATCATCTACCACCACTGTATCTTCTGGCCTGCAATGCTTAAGGGAGCAGGCTACAGCCAGCCATCTGCGGTTGTTGCATCCGGCATGCTGAAGATAGAGGACAAGACCTTCTCAAAGAGTCGCGGTTATGTGGTATGGGTTGAGGAAGACTACCTTGACCACGGTTTCCACCCGGACCTTCTCAGGTATTACCTTGCAAGCTACACCTCACACACGAAAGAGGTCAATTTCTCGTGGAAGATCTTCCAGGATAAGATAAACACCGAGCTTGTGGGTGTACTGGGTAATTTCCTGTACAGGAACCTGTTGTTTGCGTACAAGAACTTCGGAGAGATTCCCGAGGGTGATATGGATCCCGAGGTGATTGATAAGATCGTGTCCACAACCGAAGATGTCATTCAGGCAAATGCGGATTACGAATTCAAGAAGGCGGCCGACATTGCGATGTCTCTTGCTTCATACGGAAATTCATATTTCCAGTCAAACGAGCCCTGGAAGCTCATTAAGGAAGATAAGGAAGCCTGTGGCAAGGTTATCAAGAACTGCATACAGCTTGCAAAGGCATTGATACTGCTCTTCGAGCCGATGACCCCGGGCAGCATGGAGACCGCCTGGAAGCAGATCGGCATGGATTCCGATGTGCATGAGGAAACCTACGAACAGGCAACCGTTGCAGTGATAAGCGGCACAAAGCTCGAAAAGCCAAAGATCCTGTTCACAAAGCTTGAGGATGACAAGATACAGGAAATGGAAGACATCTCCTCAAAGCGCGTGAAGGCAGCCATGGCAAAGGAAGCGGGTAAGGCGGAAATTGAGATCGAGGAATACAAGGACGAAATAGAATACGATGACTTTGCAAAGCTTGACATCAGGGTAGGTAAGATCATCACCGCCGAGAAGATCAAGAAATCAAAGAAACTCCTGCGCCTGGAGGTCGATATCGGCGACGAGAAACCAAGACAGGTTGTCGCAGGACTGGCAGAATACTACAAGCCCGAGGAGATGGTCGGCAAGACTGTTAACGTGCTTGTCAACCTCAAGCCTGTGAAACTCTGCGGTGTCGAGTCTCAGGGAATGCTGTTGGCAGCGGATGCAGGTGAGCGCGTATCTTTGCTGACAACCGATAAGGACATGGGTCCGGGTTCCTGTATCAGATGAACCCGGATTCTTGTTTTCTCTTTTTTTTGGATGGGCTGTGATCTGTCCTTTTTTTAATTTTTTGGGATTTGTTTTACTATTCTTTAAATTTAATAAAACCCTCACTTCCCAGAGCCTTAATGATCTCATGTGCTGACAGGACGGGAAGCTTTGTCATAGGAAACCTCAAAAGTGGTGGTCAAAAAAGTAGTTTCCTTTGGTATTGAAACATCTTCGTCTTCAAGGTATAACTCTACAGCTTCTCGCAAATTCACAAGGGCTTCTTCTACTGTTTTTCCCTGACTTGCTACATCCAGCTCAGGGCACCATGATACGTACCAGTCTTCTTCTTTGTGAATTGTTGCAGAGAATTTGTATTTCATACATGCAATTTAAAAATGAATTGTATTTAAGGTTTTTCAATATGCAGTACATAATAGAATGAAGCTTCAAAATAAATTAATAGATCACATCATGGTGATCGTAATCAAGGATTCTGATTGTTTTGTTATCCTCATCTATATCATAGATAAGTACAAAAGAGGAGTCAATATGTACTCTTCTTGCACCGTGCAGATCACCGCGTAATGGTTTGTAACGATAGGGATTTTGGATAATCTGTTGCACCTTCTTGCCGATGATTCCCATCTGTTTGGGATTCTTCTTAGCAAGCTTCATAAATTTCCTGTCGGCAATTTCAGATACAACAACGTTATATCCCATAGTTTCTATCCGTAGCGTTCAGAAAAATCAGAAACATGGACAAATTTCCCTTTTCTTATATTGCCGAGCTTTTCCAGATATTCCTTACTTGCTTCCGGGTCCTCGGATATCACGCTTTCCATGAACATTTGTATTTGTTTACTCATGCTCATTCCATGAGACTTACACAAAGCGGAGAACTCTTTGTATGTGTCTTCATCCACATTAAAAGTCTTTAATACCATTGATATCACTGTAATTAAACAATGTTAAATAACGTTATTTAACATTATCTAATGAAATCCTACTCTTCCGAACACTTCTCCAGCACCATCTCAAGATAAGAGGTCCTGATGGAATCCTTTTCATCGATTCCGAATTTCTTCAGGAAAGCAAATATGCGCTCGTTGTGGAATTCGATCTCCGATTCGGCGGTTACTTCCACTTCTATGAACTCACCGATGTCTTTTACCTTATCAAGACAGATAGTGAGGCCCTTGAACCTGAAGACCTCCCTTGTCTTCTTGACCACGCCGGACTCGTGGAATCCAAGGGCAAGCAGAATGCTGCGTGCGCTTGAGCCGTCAACTTCGGTCTCGATCTCCCTGCGTGTTTTTGTTGTGGTGTCCAGTTTCTTTCCTTTATAGGTCAATACGGATCTGCCGTCGACGGAGCGTATCCTCAGTGCCTCATCCGTGTTTGCAAAATCCCTGTGCGGGGCATTAAAATAGGTGTCGTAGTGATGCTGGACACCTATATAATCCGCGCCCATGCCTGTGAGCACTGCTTTTGCCTGCTCGTGATCGGCACGGGCTTTGACCTCAATTTCTATCATTTATGCCGGAACGAATTTTGTGCCATAGTATATCATACCGCGTTCTCCGCTCTGTCCGAGCTTCCTGAACACAGGCTTTACTTTCATACCTATACTCATATCCTCTACATCGCCCACTATCTGGGTTGTAAGCCTGGGTCCTTCCTCAAGTTGCACAATGGCAAGGACATAGGGTGTCTGTCCCTCAAAGCCTTCTGCTGCCGTGTGGATTACGGTGTAGGTAACAAGCTCTCCTTTTCCGCTGAACTTGAAATCCACGATCTCTCCTTCACGCCTGCATGCAGGGCAGACATTACGTGGCGGGTAGAAATATTCTCCGCATTGTTTGCAGTGCGTACCTACCAGATTATACCTGGCGATCTGCTTTCTCCAAAATCTTGGTACTGACATCGTGATCACCTGTTCCTCGAGAATATATGTACAACAGCAGTTGCACCTGATCCACCAACATTGTGGGTCATTCCTACCTCTGCGCCTTCAACCTGGCGTTGACCTGCCTCTCCACGGAGCTGCTCGACTATCTCAATTGCCTGCTTGACACCGGTTGCACCCACAGGATGTCCGCATGCCTTCAGTCCTCCGGAGGTGTTCACAGGTATTCTGCCTCCGATTGCGGTCTCGCCGTCAATGGTCACTTTTCCGCCCTCGCCCTTCTTTGCAAAGCCAAGGTCCTCGATTGCGCATATCTCTGCAATGGTGAAACAGTCGTGGACCTCTACAAGGTCGATGTCCTCGGGTTTCATCTTTGCCATCTCGTATGCTCGCTTACCTGCCACTACAGATGCATCCAGGGTTGTGATATCCCTTCTGTCGTGAAGTGCGATGGTATCGCTTGCCTGTGCGGTGGCCTTGACATATATTGGTGTGTCAGTGTACTCATGGGCAACATCCGCAGGTGCCAGTACAACGGCTGATGCACCGTCTGTGATCGGTGAGCAGTCGAAGATGTGCAGTGGATCTGCCACCATAATGGATTTTAACACTGATTCGATGGTGATCTTGTTCTTATATTGTGCTATGGGATTGAACTGGCCGTTGTGGTGGTTCTTAACAGCGGCTGCTGCAAGCTGCTCACTGGTTGTGCCGTACTTGTGCATGTGCATCCTTGCTATCATGGCGTACAGCCCCGGGAAGGTTGCTCCCATGATACCTTCCCATTCCCTGTCCGCTGCTGCAGCAAGTGCTGTAGAAGCTTTTGGTGAAGGTACATCTGTCATCTTTTCCACACCGGCAGCAATGACGATATCATCCATACCGGATGCGACCGAATAAATACCCTGTCTCAATGCCAATCCGCCTGATGCACAGGCAGCTTCCACACGAGTGGAGGGTACGTGCAGGTTCTTTGCAAGACCTGAATAATCTGCAATAAGAGCACCGATGTGCTCCTGTTCCACGAACTGTCCGCCGCTCATGTTACCGACGAACATGGAATCTATCTTTTCGCCGGTGACCCCGGCATCTCCAACGGCACCGACACCGGCCTCAACTACGAGGTCCCTGATGGAGCGGTCCCACTGTTCTCCGAAAACGGTGTTCTTTACACCGATGATTGCAACATCTCTCATTATCTCACCTCATGCAAGCCTGATCTTACCCTTATGCCTGGCATATGTTGCATAGTCGACATATGTAGGGTTGGCAAGCAGTTCTTCAACTTTAGGTGCGCTGTCGCGTATCTCTTCTATCCTGTCTGTGACTGTGATGCTGAAAGCATCGGAACCTGCACCGGAACCAAAGGCCGTTGCAAAGATCCTGTCACCTGGTTTTGCCTGGTCAAGGGTTGCCGCGATTCCCATCATGCAGGACCCTGAATATGTATTTCCGAGCCGTGTGACCACCATTCCCGGTTGTATCTGTTCCTTGCTGAATCCGAGCATGGAAGCTGCACGTGCCGGGAACTTTCCGTTTGGCTGGTGGAAAACCGCATAATCGTAATCTTCTGGCTTTGTTCCTATCTTCTGCATGAGTCCTTTTGCAGCATGTGTCACATGCTTGAAGTATCCGGGCTCACCTGTGAAACGTCCTCCGTGTTCCGGATATGGCATTCCCTCACGCCTCCAGAAGTCGGGGGTATCTGTTGTAAAAGAATATGTATCTTCAATAATAGCTGTAAGCTCAGATTCTTTGTTACCGATAACATATGCGACACCGCCCGCCGCGGCGGTATATTCCAGTGCGTCCCCGGGTGCTCCCTGGGCCACATCGGAACCGATGGCAAGTCCCAGGTCTATCATACCTGAGGATACCAGTCCCATACATGTCTGGATTGCGGCTGTTCCGGCCTTACATGCGAACTCATAGTCCGCAGCGGTCAGTACAGGTGTTGCACCTACTGCTTCGGCAACTATCGTACTTGTGGGTTTAACTGCATACGGGTGACTTTCCGATCCTGTGTACACAGCACCCACTCTCTGTGAATCGATTCCGCTCCTGCTTACTGCTGATCTGGCAGCTTCCACAGCTATTGTGGCTGCATCCTCGTCAACATCAGGAACTGACTTTTCGTTAACTCTTAGTCCCGCTTTCAAAATCTCA
This sequence comes from Methanolobus zinderi, assembly GCF_013388255.1. Classification (NCBI taxonomy): domain Archaea; kingdom Methanobacteriati; phylum Methanobacteriota; class Methanomicrobia; order Methanosarcinales; family Methanosarcinaceae; genus Methanolobus; species Methanolobus zinderi. The sequence goes on along the minus strand of NZ_CP058215.1, from coordinate 139,403 downwards.
GCGTCGTCTCCCCATACGCGGGCAATATCTTCTATTTTTATCCTATATCTGGGAATATAGGCACCGTATGAGACTATCCCTACACTCATATTAACACCGTTCTGATTTATTTTGGTTTTAGAATTATTCCATTATGTGGTATTCGCTGTATTTTTTCAGCGCTTCCACCATTTTGTCGATGTCCATCGTTGTTGCAAGAAGAGGGATCCTGTCTATTTCCGCCATTTTTTTAGCCATAAGATGCACTTCGCTTCCACGCAGACCGTGCATTACGACGGCCCCGGGCTTCAGGTTTGTGACCCTGATTGCTACCATCGGTGATTTTCCGGTGGTCACTTTTGTAAATATCAGTGCTCTCTCTGTGCTCCATCCGTAGAGTTTCTGGAACTCATGGGATGAAAGCTCGAGAATAGCTTTTTTACTGTCGACAACCGTGAACCCGTACAGTGGTTTTTCAATGCCCTTATGAACGACATCGGCTTCTATAAGGCTTGCAAGCTTTGCCATCTGCATGGGAAACGTGTATTCGTATGTAGCGTAAATGGCCTTTGATGTTTTCTCTGTGAAAAGCATCCCCTCATAAGCATGAATTTTCTGACCTCCTCGCTGTGCGTCTATTTCAAGGAGGGCCTCAACGATCCTGCTGACAATAAGCGTACCGGGAGATTTCCTCCTGCCGCTTTCATAGTCGCTGATCACTGAAGGCGACACACTCAGATATCCTGAGAGGTCTGTCTGAGCGATCTCGAAGTTCAACCGCCATTTCTTTAATGCCTCACCAGGTTTTTCTGACAGGGTAATCTCGCCTGCCATCTTTTCTGCAAGACGCTGGCGAACCATACTATGCGATTCGTCTTCCTTCATGCTTTATTTTCCTAAGGCTAGATTCACATATATATTTAACGAATACTAGTTCGTTGATTGCCGATTTGGTTTTGACGGCCTCGATACAAATCATCCAATTATATATAGTATGTCCTGTATCCACTATAAAAATATGTTTCTCAAAAGGCATAAAATAGGGGTAAATGTTTCTGAAATCGCACTGTATCTGACATGTCCCAGGAAGGTCTATTACTCCTGTCACGGGCATGAGATCGTCCCCTATGCCACAGTTTCTTACATCAGGCACCTGCTGCTTAAAGAGATGGGTCTGAAAATTCCCGATCTGTTGAAAACATATTCGTCAAAAGACGATGGTATTATGGATGATCTGGAATTCATGCTCTCAGAAGTAAAAGATGAATTATCTTTTATATATCCCGAAGAGCTTGCAGATCTGAGTTCGGATATGCTGGAAGAAGCTATCTCAGAAGCAAGGTCATATCTTCCTGAAATGGAACAAAACCTTACTCTTTTCATTGAAGATGAGAACGCAGGCAAACTATATGAGCAACTGCTCTCTGCGGAGCCGGGAAACCTGTTCCATTCGGAAAAACTCAATCTTAGCGGAATCCCCGGATTTGTTGCCAAAACTGATGACACTCTGTCTCCTGTGATAGTCAAAACCGGGAACTGCCCTGAATTGGGAGTATGGAGCAAGGATCGTCTTCATATCACTTCCCTTGCAATTCTCATGGAAGAGAGTGCCGGTACTCCTGTTAGATCCGGTATCGTGATCTATTCCAGACAAGGTAGTATCAGATATGTAAATATCCGCTCAAACGATCGAAGGCAGGTACTTCAGATTCTGGGCAGGTTGAGGAAGATAAAAGATGGCTCTCTTCCGGACAGGAAGGAAAGTCCGTTATGTGAGGATTGTGCCCATCTGGAAATGTGCAAAGTTAAGTCTTCCCTGGCATCGAAATTCTTTTGATCTGCAGCTTTTCATCACCAAAAGGTATTTAATCATTGACCCTTGAGGACGTACAATGTCAAAACCTCTGTATCTTGGTGAATTACTCCTTTACTGGTGTCCTTCCTGCAATGTTCCCGTACTCGGAAAAGAATGTTCCTGCGGAGAAAGCACAAAGCATGTAACCATAACTCCTCCGGGGGATATACGTCCGGCCTTTCAGTATGAGATCGACCTGATAAACTCGGTTGCGAGAAAGCAGTTCAATTCTCCTCTCATAAATGACGACAGGGTTGTGGTCCTGAACAAATCCCCATATGATGACCGTATGGATGAGATAATCGTTGACGGTGAGGTTCTCGGTAATATTCGTTTTGAGATCGAGCGCCTGCGCTGGACACTTCTGCTCAGGATAAACGGTGCCCGGAGGATTTTTGATGGCAATGACAGGAATACGCTGAAAAGCTGGGTTGTCATTGATCCGGGTGCGGAAAAATTCATCCTTGGCGGTGCAAGTGTGCTGGCGCCGGGAGTGAGCGATGCTGATCCTGATATTGCGGAATGGGACGAGGTAGTCGTTCTGAACGATGACGGAGAGGTACTGGCCGCAGGCCGTGCACGAATGGACGGCTCCCGTATGCTTGAAAGGGGCAAGGGTGTTGCCGTAAAAGTGAGATTCAAGGAAATTCCGGCCGACATCATGGTTCCCGAAGGTGGCCAGACATGGGATATGGCAGTAGAGGCCAACGAAAAGTACATCCGGGACTTTGTAGAGCGCTCTCATAAATTCATAAATAATGTTTCTTCCTCGATCGACCGCCCTGTTACGGTATCATATTCGGGTGGTAAGGATAGTCTGGCTGTGCTTCACCTTGTAAGCGAATGTCTTGACGACTACGAGCTTCTGTTCGCGGACACTGGCATCGAGTTCCCGGAAACCGTACAGAACGCACTTGATGTTGCCGAATATTATGACAAACCCCTGAGGTCTATCAGTGCAGGGGAAGCCTTCTGGAATTCCGTAGACAATTTCGGTCCTCCAAGTGTAGAGGTACGCTGGTGCTGCAAGGTATGTAAACTGGGACCAATAACTCAGATAATTGATGATAACTATGAGAACGGCTGCCTTACATTCATAGGCCAGAGAAAGTACGAGTCAGACACACGTGCAAAAAGTGAGAGTGTCTGGAAGAATCCCTGGGTGGGCAATCAGGTGGCTGCAGCACCTATCCAGAACTGGACGGCAATGCACGTATGGCTTTATATTTTCAAACATGACCTGCCCTACAATCCCTTGTACGAGGAGGGCTTCGATCGTATAGGCTGCTGGCTGTGTCCCTCATCTTCGTTGGCCGATCTGGTGAGGCTCAAGGAAACACACCCTGAGATGGAAAAGAGGCTGAACGACTGCCTGCTTTCCTATGCTGAACGTATGGGGCTGTCCGAGGAATGGGTCCGGCATGGTTTCTGGCGCTGGAAAAAGCTTCCTCCACAACTTCGTGAGATAGCTAAAAAGAAGGGAATAAACCTTGTTCCAAAAAGCAGCGATTCAGGAAAACTGAACTTCAGTGTAACATCGGGCTATCGTCCCTGTAAACAGGGCGGTATTTCCGCCGAAGGCAGCTTTGATACTGCCATTGATCTGGAAAAGCTGGAGAACACGGGTATGCTCAAAGCTGTGGGAAAACCCGCATATATGGAGGGTGTGATCTCCCTGCTTCAGGGTGAGGAGAACCGTGCCCAGGTGTTTGCTTCCGGGACGGTCACTGCCCGCAGCGATACCGATAAGAAGGCAAGGTCCCTGATGCGCAAAGTAGAATTCTCGATCCGCAGGGCACTGCTTTGCAGCGGTTGTGGTGTATGTATCGGAAAATGCTCCGATAACGGGATCCGCCTGAAAAAAGGAGTTGCCGTTATTGGTAATAAGTGTACACACTGTGGCAGGTGTATCGAGGTCTGTCCGGTGATCAAGTTCAACTCATGATATGGGAAGGGAAATACTTACTCCTCTGCCGATATTTTTTTATTTTAGCAAATATGCAACCAGAAACCTTATACATTATTGTCCCCATTCTATCTCGGTGATTTTTTGGTAAAAAGAGCACTGCTCAGCGTTTCTGATAAGACCGGCATCGTGGATTTCGCACGTGGACTCGAAAAACTTGACATACAGATCATCTCAACCGGTGGTACTGCACGCATACTTCGTGATGCAGGTGTAGAGGTTACAGATGTCTCAGAAGTCACCGGTTTTCCGGAAATGATGGGTGGTAGGGTAAAGACTCTTCATCCTATGATACACGGTGGCATTCTCAGTGTTCGTGACGACCACGACCATATGGGAGAGGCTGAGAAACTGAATGTCGAACTTATCGACCTTGTAGCCGTGAACCTGTACCCATTTGAAATAACAGTATCAAAAGAAGGCGTTCTCCTCGAGGAAGCCATAGAGAATATAGATATCGGCGGACCGACCATGCTGCGTTCGGCCGCAAAGAACTTTAAATACGTAACAGTTGTCTGCGATCCCGGAGACTACGGTTCCATTCTGAAGGAGCTGCGCTCAAGTGGAATAGTTTCTCAGGAAACACGGGAAGCTCTTGCTGTCAAGGCGTTCAGGCATACTGCTGATTATGACGCTACAATTGATACATACCTGAGCAAGGCATTGCTGGATGAGGAAGTCCTGCGTATGAACTTCAATGATGGCGTTACTCTCAGATATGGTGAGAACTGGCGCCAGGAGGCTAAATTCTATACAGAAGCAGGCGCATCCGGTCCAATTCTTGCAAATGCAAAACAGCTTCACGGAAAGGAGCTGTCCTATAATAATTATATAGACGCTGACAATGCTCTGCAGACCGTCAAGGAACTGGGGCAGGAAAAAGCTGCAATTGCCATTGTAAAGCACAACAACCCATGTGGCCTTGCAACCGGCAACACACTTTATCAGGCACTTGGCTCTGCATGGGACGGCGACCCCATATCGGCATATGGCAGTATTATCTGCAGCAACACGGTTTTTGACCTTGAATCCGCAGAGTTTTTGAACGGAAAGTTCATCGAGATCATCCTTGCTCCGGGCTTTGAGCCGGATGCCCTTGAATACCTGAAGAACAAGAGTGCAAACCTGAGACTGCTTGAGCTTCCTGAGCTGAATGAGGAATTCGAGGTTCAGGAAACATACAAATATGTGCTTGGCGGAATGCTGAAACAGACCCGTAACATAGGTATCTATGAAAAATGGGAAACGGTAACCGAAAAACCATATCCTGATGAGCTGCGGTCTCTGTCCGAGTTCTGTCTTCACGCATGTAAATGTGTAAAATCCAACGCGGTAACCCTTGCATACGAGTATGATGAGGGCTGCTATATGATGCTCTCAATGGGAGCCGGACAGCCCAACAGGGTGGATTCCATCAGGAAACTTGCAGCCACCAAAGCAAAAGAGAATCTTAAGGTAATATACGATCGTGAAAAACCGGACGTATCCTTTGATGATTATTGTGAGGATATCCTCTCAAAGTGTGTCATGGCTTCGGATGCTTTCTTCCCCTTTGATGACAGCATCGTGCATGCGGCTGAGAATAACATTCAGTACATACTCTCGCCAGGCGGTTCCATCAGGGATGAAGAAGTGATAGCCACTGCCAACCGTCTTGGTGTTTCCATGATATTTACCGGAATGAGACACTTCTTACACTGAACGGCTTCCCTTGCGGAATATTACCGTTTCAGTTTATTTTTTTATCATGGGGTCAGGTTTATATGAATATTAGTTTAAAATCCACACTTGAAAAGGGTTTTACTGCCGGTTTCAGTTTTTAGCATTGATTAAATATATAAACTATCAGAACTTCCATTCTACGGAAGTATATTTTACATGATTGTTTATTGATTTAAGGTCGGCTGGTGTGATACAGTGAGATCAAAAGGGTTACTCAGTACACTGACTTTTTCGGAAAAACGCAAGGATATTCTTTTTTTGCTTGAAGAAGAACCAAAAACCCTTTCGGATATAAAGGATTATTTCAATGTATCCTCGCCTGAGATATTTCCAAGACTCAAAGAGATGGAAAGTTCTAATCTGATCTCCAAGGATGACAAGGTCTACTCCATTACGCCCATAGGCAGGGCGATAATAAAACATTTCAGACCTTTCCTGGATATTCTGGGTACAATAGAGAAGAACGAGGAATTCTGGAAAGAACATATCCTGGATGATATTCCGCAGTCCTCACTTGAGAAACTCTCAGAGCTTAAAGGCTGTGAAGTGATGGCCGATAGTATCGAGAATATATACGAATCTCATAAAGTATTCCAGGAAAACATTGCCAGATCAAGCACATTAAAGGGCATATCATCTATTTTCATACCAAGCCATCCGGATTTCTTTATTGAGCTTGTAAGCAACAATGTTCCCACCTCCCTTATACTAACCGAGAATATTTTTGTCAAGGTGATAATGGAGCACAGGGATAAAATTGAGACTTTCCTTTCCTCTCCTGAATCGGAACTCTATGTTATTGATGATGTGAAACTTGCCTTTGTTGTGACAGATTGCTTCTTTTCAATGTCACTTTTCTTTTCCAATGGTTCCTATGACCCCCGCCATGATCTTGTGGGCCATGATGAATCGGCAATTAAATGGGGAAATGACCTTTTCGAGCATTACAGGAAAAAGGCCCGAAAGATCACTTCCATATGATATATGTTCAGAGTACCAGGCCTGTTATTGTTCTCAAACCTACAATTGAACTTGATTCTCCGTCTACCAGAAATAACCTCTTTGTCTGTTCAGACGCACTTTCTACTTCTGCCTGATGTGTGAAGTTCCTGATAGTGATCATGCCGGCCAGCAGGCTGTATATTAATACGATCGGCTCGAATCCGATAACTCCGTTTAGCAGGAAGAACAACAATGCTGCATGGGAAACCACGTGCATACAAAAGAGTAGTCTTCTTGTGTTCTGCTCTCCGAGAGCTACAGGCAGTGTTCTGATACCTGCGAGGAAATCACCTTTTATGTCCCTGAAATCGTAAACAGTGGAGTTTATGAAAAGTTTTGTACCGAAGAAGAGGAAGACCAGTACGGTAGGGAGTAGATTTGCTGAGTAAGCACCGGCAATTCCTGCAATGAAAGCTCCCCAGGAAAGGCCGACAACAGTGTTCTTAACTCCCATACTACCCTTGAGTCTTAATTTGAATCTACCTATTTTCAGACCCTTGGTGTAGAGGTATCCTGTAACAAGAGGTAAGAATGCAATTGCAAGAAGTCCGCCGGTGGCAAGGACGAGTGCTCCGATTATAAAACATATCAGCGATATGAAAAGAGCTGTTCTGGCGGATGCACCTTTTAGCTCTGTTCTGTTAACCGCATCTTCTTCAACACCCATCGCCCTGTCAAGCGTATAGACCGAGTATATGATCAGTCCTCCTGCAATACAGTGAAGGGCAATATATTCTGCCTGGATAAGTAAAAAAGCTATATATATCCTGAGAGCCCCTGAAATTGACACAAGCAGGGAACTTTTCAACAGGTGAAGGGTGGCTATCAGTTTCTTGTCTGCAAATAAGCTGTTCTGTACGTGTTTATTGAGTAAAACGTCCGGTAGGGTTATTAAGCCATTTGAACTCATACTAGCAAATGGCGTAAGACCAGGTAATATTATTTATTCAGTATAATATTATACCATTAAACTAGTATTATTGCATAGATATAACTAGCCACGTCAAAAAAAGAGTATTACTCTTTTTGCCGGGTAATTGCAGACAGTGTTATTGTTGCTTTTTCTGCCTGATTTACTTTAATAAACGGACTATAATTTTATTGTATATATAATTTTGGTAGCATTATATTGCATCTGTAAATTATATTATACGATTAAACTAATCTTATCTTAAGATTAATATATATATCTCAAAGACCAATGGTCAAATAAAATAACTATCAGTAGACATTATAATGTTGAATGATATTATATTTATTTATAAAAAATGTAAGATGTGTGAAAAATGGCTTTTGTTCATACCACTCCGAAAAAAGCAGCTTCTTTTGCTTCTAAAAAGGATTTTCTGCATAAGAAGAGGTCAAATTCCGCGGTGACTCTGGCTTTTGACCAGAACTGCCTGGATCAGGATTATGTCTACCTTAAAGGGGAGGGAGGTTCATATTACTGGATGGACTCAAAAGGCCTGAAGATCCATCTATGTGATATTGCTGGTCCTGAAGATATTTCTCCGGACGATATAAATTCTATAATTACTGCTGTGCTTTCATCGGTATCCTCTTTCGACCGGAGCTATGTTTACGCTTTTTCTGAGGAAATAACCTTAACGATAAGAAAGGCCTTCATTGAGAATATATCGGAAAGCGCTGTTGATGTTATGATGGGATGGAAGTCTATTGCCATGCTTATTCTTGCACCGGCATACCCTGTAAAGGGTGGTATCGGGGTAAAAATAGGACATGAAGAGTATAAGATCTTCTCCTGAACTTAAGATTGGTTTATCTTTTTTGCATTTGTCTTTTTACCCATATGAAGCAATAAATATCCGCTGCACGCAAAGAATATCGGGGCAATTGGTATGGTTTTAAAAGTGCTGTTCCACACGGCTACGGAGCTGACCAATGTCAGGAATGCACCTATAAGCAGTAATATCCCGGTAGTTTGCATACTCAGTTTTATTTCTATATTTTCTCTGAAAAGCTCATAGAAAACAACAATTATACACAAAAGAGCTGCCATTGACCAGGTAACGGTTCTTAACGATGGCAGAAAACCTCCGTATGAGAGCAGTGTTAATTGCTTCATGATATCGACAAAGAGCGTTCCGTACTGGGCATCAAAGTTAGCATAGAAGATGGAAAACTTGATACCCCATCCTGTTGAGTAATCGCTGGTATAGAAATAGAATTCCCAGGGTACTGCAAGACAGATAAAAGGTAGTAGTTTTCTTAAGAGAAAAATATCCTTTGGGCTGATTTTTATATGGTCCATAAAATATAATATTTGCTTTTATTATATATTGTTCTCCCCATCAAAAGAACACCTATATATAGGACAAGGTGTTCTATATATTCTCAAAATAACGATTGAAAAAAAGAGGGATTAAAATAGAAACAAGAAAGGTTCAGCAAACAGGTGGTTCTACATATATAATTTCTCTTCCGAAACCCTGGGCGGACAAAGTAGGTATAAAAACAGGAAGCAGGATCACATTACACCCTCAACCGGACGGGAAACTTGTTATTGATCCCATTCATGATTCTCCTCCTATCAAGAAATGCAGTATAGATGTAAGCGGCAGGATAGGGGATGTCCTGAAAAGGGATCTTATTGCAGCATATCTTGTGGGCTCCGATATAATAGAGATCAAGGCCGACAGGATACTTGCGGATCAGAAAAATACTATCAGGGAAATGTGTTATAAACTGATAGGTCCGGAGATCATTGAGGAAACAGCTAAAAAGGTTGTTATCCAGGATCTGCTCAATCCGGATGAGATATCAATAAAGAAGAGTGTTCGTCGCATGTTCCTGATCTCGAACTCCATGCATATGGATGCCATAAGAGCAATCAAGACACTTGATAACGATCTTGCACTTGATATCGATCACCGTGACGATGATGTCGATCGCTTATTCCTTTTAATAGCAAAACAGTACAGGGCGGTTCTCAGGGGTGCCAAGCTGCCGGATGCGGCGGAAACCTCCATAGATGAATACCATGACCTGAGAATGGCAGCAGGTCCCATTGAGCGTATAGCGGACCATGCCCGCAAGATCGCCAAGGTCACGTTCTCTCTCAAGGAACCGATACCTGATGATATCATGTCCATGGTGGAGAAGACCAGTGATCTGTCCCGCAAAATTGTGGAGGATGCTATTGATTCTCTGTATAATTCCGATGTCGATCTTGCCAACCAGGTGATCGAAAGCGTTGAAAAGATGTCCCCGTTGATCAAAAAACTCAACGAGGCCAGCCTGAAACTTAGTTCTAGCGAGGCTATAGTTGCCATGGGAACTGTTATTGACAGTATTGACAGGACAGGGGACTACGGCTCGAATATAGCTGAAATAGCAATAAATTCTGCAATGGTGAATCAGAAAATGTAATTATGGCCATTCGGGAAAATGGTCTTTCAGAATACAGATCGTTTCGTAATACTATTATTGATGCAGTCATATATAAGAAGAAATATATGTCAATGATTGTTTATACTAGGAAAAAGGATTCAAAAATCCTAACATCCGATGCACGGAGGGAATGAATGGGTGTAATAAAAAAATTCAAAAAGAATTTCGCAAACTTTTTTAATAAACTGTTTAAAAAGCAAAATGCGCGTATTGGAATATATGGTCCGCCAAACGCCGGAAAAACCACTCTTGCCAACAGGATACTCAGGGACTGGACAGGCGATGCCATGGGCTCTGTCTCACATGTGGCCCATGAGACCAGAAGGGCAAGAAGAAGGGAAGGCGTAACGATAAAGGCCAACGGCAATTCACTTACCCTTGATATTATCGATACTCCGGGACTGGCTACCAAGATCGATTTCCATGAGTTTATGGAGCAGGGTATGGATGAGACCGAATCAAAAAGAAGAGCAAAGGAAGCCACAGAAGGTGTGATCGAGGCTGTTAAATGGCTTGAGAACCTGGATGGTGTAATCCTTGTGATGGATGCTACCGAGGACCCTTTCACTCAGGTAAATGTGACTGTGATCGGAAACATGGAAGCACGTACTCTTCCTCTCCTGATTGTTGCCAACAAGGTGGACCTGCCCGAATCATCCCCTTCGACCATCAGGGATGCTTTCCCGCAACATCCAATGGTTGCTATATCAGCCTTGGAGGGAAAGAACATAGATACTCTGTATGAAGAAATTGCAAAGAGGTTTGGGTGATCGACCATGGTGCAGGGTTTCCAGATGGATCTGATATCAGAGCACAGGCTTTCCGAGATGACTCCGGTCGAGAAGGTCAGATTCATTATTGATGAGGTTAAAGAAGGTAAGATACTTGTCCTTGAGAAGGGCCTGAGTCCGGAGGAAGAGGCAAGTCTTATCGAGATGACAATGACATTTATAGAACCTGACGGTTTTTCAGGTATTGAGATGGAGAGCTATCCTTCAGAGGTTGATACTTCCTTTTTGGGTAAGATCCTGAAAAAGAATTCCACAAAGTCCAGGCTGACGGTTATCGGGCCTGCGGACCAGTTGAAGACCTTGAAGAAGGACCGCAACATGATAAGTGCTCTTGTCTCCAACCAAAAATGATTGCGTGAACCTTAAATGAGGACTAAAGAAAACAATGAGAGTCTGATATCTCCTCACCTCTCCCTCTCTTCCTTTGAGATGGGAAGAGATGACGTGAATGTAGTTTGCACATACGGAAAAATATCCATCTGGTTCGGACGTCAGGTGCCTGATGTGGTCATCGGTCAGATCTTCCTTGGTATTGCCAAGATAGATCAGGCTGCAGTCCATGAACTGGATATTATCTGTGATTTCGATGAGATCACGGAGTTTGAAAGTAACGGGTATGTGCTGGTATCCTATGCCAGATCGAAGGAAGGTTACAGAACTACATTCCATGTTCCTTTTTCCAGTAAGAAAGCTCTTTTTAATCTTGCAGGTTCTGTAACCAGAGAACTTAAGAATGAGAACACAGTTGTGGATTGCTACTGGACAGGCGATGATTCCGATATCATGCGTCTGTATGAAGAACTCAGTAATATCGAAGACTGGAAGATCAAGAACATTCACTATAAAGAAGATCTGAAAGATAAGAGTAATGAATAGTGTTATCCCATTTTTATTTATGTGAGGTTATCAGATTATGAAAGAAATAGATATGACCGAATGTGAACATCTAAAATCCTCTATCCTGCTCATGGCAGTACACCTCGAAAAACTGGCAGGTGAGATCGATAATGATTCTATCAAGGAGATGTTGACAGAGGTTCTGGAAGCCAGACGCATTTTCGTCCTGGGAGCCGGTAGGTCAGGTCTTGTGGGCAGAGCTTTTGCCATGAGACTTATGCACCTCGGACTCTCGTCCCATGTTGTGGGAGAAACAACAACACCTGCCGTAAGCAATGAAGACGTTATTATCGCCATATCCGGTTCGGGCCAGACGCGCTCGGTTGCCGACCTCGGAAAGGTAGCAAAGGATATCGGTGCCAAGGTCGTGGCCATCACTTCCAACAAGGAGTCCAAACTCGGAGACCTTGCGGATGTTGTCGTAGAGCTGCCCGGAAGGGCCAAGGAAGATATCGGCGGCTACCTTGAACGTCACATGCGCGGTGAATATACTTACCTGACACCACTGGGTACTTCTTTTGAAACTTCAGCAAGCGTTTTCCTTGATGCTGTTATCGCAGAGCTGATCTATATCACGGGCGCATCCGAAGCAGACCTTAAATCCAGGCACACCAATATCGAGTAAGGTGATAATGATGGGCGCTCAGAAGTTTGCACAAAGGGTACTGGATATAGATATCTCCGGAATAAGGAAGATGTTCGAAGCCGCAGGCTCGGATGCTATCAATCTTGGTCTGGGGCAGCCCGATTTTGACACTCCGGAACATATAAAACAGGCTGCTATTGATGCCATAAACGATGGCTTTACAGCTTATACCTATGGAGCAGGTATCCAGGAACTTCGTGAGGCCATCAGTTCCAAGTTCGAGCGGGAGAATGATCTCAGCGTATCTCCCGATGAGGTCATTGTTACATCAGGCGCATCAGAGGCGCTTGAAATAGCCATTGCTTCGATTGTAGGTCCCGGGGATGAGGTGATGATAGCAAACCCTGGCTTTGTCTCATACAATGCCCTTGTGGGCATCATGGGCGGAAAAGTCTCCTCACTTCCACTTGGGGACGACCTGACCATCAGGCCCGAAGATGTTATGGAGCGTATCACCTCGAAGACAAAGGCGTTCATTATCAACTCTCCTTCAAACCCAACAGGTGCGGTGCAGAGCAAGAGTGATATGAAGGCCTTTGCAGAGATTGCCGATGATCACGATATCACACTTATCTCGGATGAAGTCTACGAGCATTTCATCTACGAGGGAGAGCATGTCAGTCCCGCTCGCTTCTCTGATAATGTGGTCACGGTCAATGCCGTATCCAAGACATATTCCATGACAGGCTGGAGGCTTGGCTATGTGGCTGCCAGGCGAGAGTACACGGAACAGATGCTAAAGGTTCACCAGTATGTACAGGCATGTGCCAATTCCATTGCACAGAAGGCAGCAGTTGCCGCCCTCAACGGTCCACTTGATCCTGTGATTAGGATGCGCGATGAGTTCAGGCAGCGCAGGGACATCCTTGTAGAGGGACTTAATTCCCTTGGCTTGAAATGTGATCTTCCAAAAGGTGCTTTTTATGCATTCCCGCAGGTCGAGAACTCAACAGAGGTCGCAACCAAGCTGATATCAAACGGTGTAGTAGTGGTTCCGGGAACAGCTTTCGGTGATGGCGGAGAAGGCTATATACGTCTCTCATATGCATCTTCCCAGGAGAACATAAAGAAAGCCCTGCAAATAATGGAAGATGTTCTTTGAGCATCAAATTCTCAATTTATACCATTTTAAAAATAAGCAAAATATATTCAAGAGTTTTCTAACTCTTTTTCTTGGATCATCCCAATCAGCCTGTCAAGGACTTCATGTACTCCTTCTCCTGTGGCCGTGGACATCTGCATGTCCGCAATATCAAGTTCCCTGAACTGGGGAAGGTCCGACTTGTTCGCAACAACAAGCAGGGGAAGTGGAAACTGCTCTTTTACCTCTTCAAGCATGTGCATCTGCTCATGGATCTCATAGCCACATGTTTCCGAGGCATCTATTATGAAGAGTACCACTGCATTGAGATGCTTGAGTGCTGTTATGGCCTGGAGTTCTATCTCGTTCCTTTCAGACATAGGCCTGTCCAGGAGTCCTGGAGTATCCATTACCTGGTGTCTGTCGTTTCCCACCATGAAATGTCCGATGGACACGCCTTTTGTGGTAAAGGGATAGGAAGCGATCTCAGGTCTTGCCCCGGTTGCCATGGAAACAAAACTGGATTTTCCGATATTCGGATAGCCTGCAACCACAATGGTCGGCTCGTTATGGACGTCAGGGAGTTTCCTGAGTCTGTTACGTGCATCATTGAGGAACCTGAGTTCCTTATCGATCGATTTCATGATGGATCCGATACGTCCGAAACACTGTTTTCTGATGGCCACCGGATCCTTTGTGCGGCGCATCATGCCCACGTGTTCCCTGGCTACTTCATGTATCTTGGAGCTGGCCCAGTCTATTCTGGCAAGGGCTTTTCTCAGTTCATCAACACCCACCAGTATGTCGGCCATCTCGTAGTAAAAGGGTGGAAGATCCTCAAAGGTGGGAAAGCGGCGGACAATATTTGCCAGATTGTCCGTGAGTATGTTCGCAGAGGTCAGCACCATGGACTCATTAGCCTTAAGACGTGTGTCTCTGCCTGTGATCTTCTTCCCGGCCATGGCCCTGGTTGCCCTTCTGAATGCCTTGTCCACCAGTTCGTCTGATGTGGGGACAGTATGGATCTTTTCAAATATCATATTCTCTTTACCTGCCGGGCTCAATCACCTGAAGGTATAAATTTGTATTCCCTGCAATGAACTATATTATTTAAATATCTTGTACTTGAAATACTACAAATATATATATCTCTTTTGAGTATTGTATAAGAGATTCAGGGAACGGTGATTCGATGGAGCTGGCTCCTATCCAAAAAGACATTCTCATAGCATTGATCAATCTTCAGAGAGAAAAAGACCGTGCTGTAAAAGGCGAGGAAATTGCTGAACTTATTAATCGCAATCCAGGTACTGTTAGAAACCAGATGCAATCCCTTAAAGTGCTCGGGCTCGTCGAAGGAGTTCCCGGTCCTAAAGGTGGCTACAAGGCCACAGGAGAGGCATACGAGGCGCTCAGCATCACGGCAATGGAACATGAGGCGCAGGTACCTATTTTCCGCAACGATGAAGTTGTGGACGGCGCAACCGTGGCAGAGATAAGTTTCACAACTGTCAGGCATCCTGACCTGTGTCATGGTATTATCAAGGTACTGGGCAGCATAAAGAGTTTTGAACAGGGCGACCTGGTCCAGATGGGCCCCACCCCTGTCAACAAACTGGTTGTACGTGGTGAAGTGGTCGGTCGTGACGACACCCACAATACCCTTGTATTCTCGATCAATGAGATGATCTCGTTGCCAAAGAAACCAGTAAAGGACTATGCGCGTATGAACATCATTTCCGTTGATGTGAACGCATCGATCCAGGAAACTGCAAGGGTGCTTGTGGAGAATAACATTCACGGCGCACCTGTGAAGGACAATGAGGAGATAATAGGCATAGTGACCTTCACCGACATCGGAGATGCGGTGGCGAGTGGAAAGATGACCGCAAGGGTCAAGGATATAATGACAAAGGAACTGATCACAGTGGATTCAGAAACTTCACTGTATGATGCCGTAAAGGTATTCGATAAGCATAATATCGGCTTTTTGCTTGTGGCCTTTGAGGGAGTACCAAAGGGTATTCTGTCCAAGAAGGATATTTTCCACGAGCTGACTGTTTACTGAGATACTTAAAAAGTATCTTTTTTATTTTCTTCTTTTCCTGAGCTCTTCCGCTATTTCATCAAGGGTGATGCCCTCTGCCACAAACATGACCAGAAGATGGAAAAGCAGGTCTGAGGACTCATAGATGATCTCTTCTTTTTTGTTTCCCTTTACTGCAAGTATCGTCTCGATGGATTCCTCTCCCACTTTTTCGAGTATCTTGTCGATACCCTTCCTGTGGTCCAGCAGAGAGCATACATAGGAACTCTCAACTGGGTTGTTCTTACGGTCGAGAATTACGTCAAATAGCTCATTAAGTATAGAAAGGTCTGTGTCAGACATCATTATTCTCCTGCGACCAGATACGGACATATCTCATTTATGCTTATCTGTGGTCTGGTATTATCGAAAAATAGTATGGTGACGTTGGCTGTAATCCTACACAATATGACGGGACTGTGTTGGTAATCCAACGTCTAAAAGTATCATATTAATTTTATCATATAATTGTTTTGGTCCCCTTTCAAAGAAAGATGAAGCAGAAGAGGCTTATATCTTTCTCGGGTCTGTGATCTCGCCGGTAAGTGCTGAAGCTGCTGCTGTTGCAGGTGAGCTCAGATACACAAAGGACTGCGGACTTCCTTCCCGTCCCTTGAAGTTACGGTTGGATGTTGCAAGTCCCACTTCTCCGTCACCGAGAAGTCCGAAGGATCCGCCCATACATGGACCACAGCATGGTGATTCGACGATCGCACCGGCTTCCATGAACTGCTCGATATATCCTGCCTTCAGTACCTTCATGTACTCCGTCCTGGAGGCGGGTATGATCAGAAGTCTCACGTCCTTTGCAACAGGTTCGTCACCCATCATCTTTGCAACGACCTCGATATCCTCGAACCTGCCGTTGGTACAGGAACCCACGAATATCTGGTCCACCTTGGTACCTTCCACCTCTCCGACGGGCTTCACATTGTCCACATTGTGCGGGCAGGCCACCTGTGGTTCGAGTTTGCTGACGTCGTACTCCCTTACCTCGGAGTAGACAGCACCCTCATCGGATTTCCAGTGCGGGTCGAGTTTAAAGTCAGGGATGCGTTCCTGCAGGTACTTCTCTGTTACCTCGTCTGCCTCGATGATTCCTGCCTTGCCTCCCATCTCGATTGCCATGTTGGAAACTGTCATACGTTCGGAGATAGGCATTGTCCTGACGGTCGAGCCTGCATATTCGGCTGCCTGGTATCTTGCTCCCTCGGCACCCACATCTCCTATGAGGTGGAGGATTACGTCCTTGGAGTACACATTCTTCTGGAGCTTTCCGTTGACCTCAAACCTGATGGTCTCGGGTACCTTGAACCAGAGCTTTCCGGATGCAAACACCGCAGCCATATCAGTTGAACCGATGCCTGTTGAGAATGCACCGAGTGAACCGTAGGCGCAGGTGTGTGAATCAGAACCCACTACCAGGTCTCCTGGTTTGACATGACCCTTTTCAGGCATTACCTGGTGACAGACTCCCTCATACACGTCATAATTGATGATGCCCTGCTCCTTTGCAAATTTTCTGAGCATGGTGTGGTTTGCAGCGGCATTCAGTGAGTCGGCGGGAACCTGATGGTCAAAGAGGATAACTATCTTGCTGGGGTCCCATACCTTCTTCTCTTCCTTGTCCCTCATGATCTCGTAGAAACCTTCGACCGCAAGAGGTCCTGTGATATCATGGGTCATTGCCCTGTCTATGTTGGCCAGTACGAATTCTCCGGCTTTTACGGTCTTTCCGGAAGCCTTCGAAAATATCTTCTCGGAGATTGTCATTGCTTGGTCAGTGGTGGACATGGTAATCACTTTACAAATTTAGTCTGTATAATTATATCAATCGATGATCTTTTCCTGTCTGATGGCAGTCCTGTGACTTCCTCTGCTATCATGTACTATATAGTTAATAATACCTTCCAGTATATTCTCAAATGCCTTATTAAGATTTTCAGGTCCTGTGCGGAATCCTTCGTATCTTTCGTAGAGTAGTAGAGTCTCCTCTATCTCTGAGATATATCTTAAGAGTACTTCTTCCGCAAGTTTGCGGCTCTTACTGACTGAAATGGGATTTCCTATCCCTGCACATTCCGATATTCTCAGTTCTCCCTCCTGCATGTAGAACGGGTATGTGCTGCACAGCATTGGCCGCACTTTGTATATACTACAGCGGTTATCTCCTCTTTCCCGGATGAAGCTGCAGTCTCCGTTTTCCTTCTGGCATATCTTCCATCCGAATGTATGGAAATTGCCTTCTGCATCAATAAGTTCCCTGTTGTCTTCGAGATATTTTCTGTCAGGAAGGGCTCCCTGGTAATCTGTAAGTGGCACTGCGACTTTTTCCTGTTCAAAACCTGTGTGTTCAGATATGAGTTCTATCTCTGCAGGATTCACAATTACGGTATTATCTCCGTCTTCTCTCCTGCAGCATTTGCCACACATATTACAGGAAAATCCAATATCGCATATCTGTGATGCAATCTCCTCCGGATCTATACTTTTTGCAGCCTCAAGTTCTCCCTGAAGGCTTTTTATGAGGAGTTCTTTCAGTCTGGTATTCATTTCACTGCTCTTAAGTGAAATTGGTATAAGGACTTATTGCCGGTATTCTGCAGCAGGTAATCGGGGATGAACGTGTTTGTTATCTGTAAAATAAGGCAGGGGAAAATTTGTTCCGGATCGAATATTATTTATCAAATTCATTCAATTATGATTATTTTTAAATATATTCTATTTTGTATATTATCGGTTTAATCAGTATGCATGACCGGGACTGTGTTATTATTTAAGCTTCAATTTTAGTATCATCGAGCAGTACAAAGATTGCCTTATGATTTTTTTCATTAATATGTCTGTGTGGAATTGTCTGTACTGTGTCTAAAGTCACTGCTTTTGCAGAATATGATCTCCCTGGAAGCTTGAATCTGTTTTGTATTTCTAATTGGATTTTTTCTCCGATCTGAAAAGTACTTCCTATTATTCTGAGTATGATTTGTATGCTCCTTTAATACGGGTTGCAGGCATTGGTTTTATTGTATGGCTGATTCTTATTTTACCTCTCTGATGCAGCATTCATACTTTTATTCTTCCGGGGGTTTCAGTTCTATGTATTGGTCATATGTCTCATACATAGGCGACATATTTCTTATGAAACTGCTTACTTTATTCTGATCACAGTCGATGCGTTTATGTTTGTACATGAATCTGTATGATTTATGTCTCTGTGATGTATTATCCAATCATAAAAATGCATAATATTGCAGGATGTTGCTGTTTTTGAATCTGTGGTTCATTTATGTGCGATTCAGCAATTCCTGTAGCCGGGAAAGATATCCAGGTTTCAGGGTGTAATCCTATTACTAAAAGATCCTGCCACCTTTATTTACCTTTATTTAAATACTGGTTACTGCAGGAATATGATAAAATCATTAGGTTTTGCTTTTGCAAGCTCTCCTGTGATGCCGTTTTGAAATATGCTCTTTGCTGACCTGGGTCCTCAAATAGCTATTCTATGTAGTATATTATCAATTAGATATTATCTTATGTACATTATGTACTGTATCTGCGCTGCTTGCTGAAAATAGAAAAAAGAATTAAAAAAGATTGCTGGAAGAGCCTACTCGTCGTTCTCTTCCACGCCTACTGCACCCAGGAATCGCTTCACTACAGCTTCGTTGACAAGTCTCAACAGGGTTTGCCTGTCCTTTGCCGAGCTGAAAAGCCCGAGGTCGATCTGTGCGGCAGCCGCATTGGCATGTCCTCCTCCGGCATCTTCTCCGAAGGCACGTTTTATAACATCTCCCAGGTTTACACGGATATCGTTGCTTCTGCCGGAAATGAATATCTTGTCATCGCTCACTCCGAAGACCAGTGTAGTTGAGATCCCCTCGAGGTTCAGCAGGTAATCTGCAGCCTGTGGCAGAGTATCCCTGTCACGGATACTTCCCACGTTGGAAAGCAGATAACTTCCGGTCACCTGCCTGTTATTGATAGCTTCTCCCAGTACATCCAGTGTCTCGATCGACATAGAAGGCCGTTCGAGCTGGTCCAGTACGTCATGGTCTGAGAGCGGGTAGAGGTATGATGCAGCCGAAAGGTCGGCAGAATCGGTATTCCTCTTAAAGTCCAGGGTATCGGTCCTGATACCATAGAGTAGGGCCGTTGCGAGGCTGCTGTCAATATCAATGTCCAGCTCCTGCAGGTATTTGGTGACAATAGTTGAGGATGCACCTACATGCGGACGTATGTCGAGGAACTCCGCATCAATTTCAGCATCTGTGATAGGGTGATGATCAATAATAATACCTATACTGGTATTCTGAGGTAGCGGATTGTTAGCTCCCGGGACCGCACAGTCTATAAGGGCTATCTTTTCATAGCTTTCCAGTTCGACGTCTTCTATCCTGTACAGGTCGATGTCCAGCAGATTCACAAAAGCCTTGTTCTCCTGGTGCCCGATCTCTCCGTGATATATTATGTCAGCTATAACATCATAGGCATGAGCTATTGCCATAAGACCCAGTGCACCAGCTATGGCATCAGGGTCCGGATTATCATGGACAACAATGGCAAGCTTTTTGCCTCTCATGCCCTCGAACCACTGTGTGAGCTTGTTACCGCGTCTAAGTCCTTCTGCACGCTCGAGCGACCTTGAAAGGGATTTGGCAACCATTCTCGGCGGCATGATCACAAGGTCCGCACCCATTGTCTCCATCTCCTGCATGTTGATTACATCAGGAGCTCTTGCAACACAATAAACGTCCCTGGGGACCTTCTTTCTTATATTCTCGAGAGCCGCCTTGTTAGCTTCGGGATCGGAACTCAGGATCAGTATGCCGGCAAGGTTCTTCGTGTTTATTCTGTCGATAAGTGTCGGGTCGCTTACGTCACCAACAATTGCTTCATAGGCTTCGTCACGTAGTGTTTCCACTTTTTGTGAATCCTTATCGACGATGATCAGGTCCTTATCAAGTTCCCTGAGCTCTTTAGCCAGCGCAAAACCGAAACTCCCACTTCCAAGTATGAGATATGTGGGTTTTATCTTTACTCTATCTGTTGCACTGACCTCTTTTGCAACGGCGTTAATAAGATTACCTCCATTTGTCTAGAATCCGTTTTATATATTTAAAGAATTGCGGTAAAAGAAAACGGCATTTGCTCGATAAATAGGATGATGCTTATCAAGGGATAAATAGTTATCTTACAGGCTTATGTCCGGCAATTCAGGTGCCTGATACATTATAAACTAGCTTTAGCTCATGTTCTCATCAAGGATTGCTATTTTTTTAAGGCGACTGAAATTTCAATAATGGTCTAATAATGAGCCCTGGCTGAACTTAGTTTTGTGCAGTCTTTTACCTTTACATTCAATTTTATGCAAGGTTCAGGTTAAATAAAAAAAGTGTATATCAAACCCCGCGAATCATGGGTATGAACAACACTAAATCAAAATATGGGAACCTGCAAATGTCTGATTTGTAAATTGCTCACTTCAAAGATCTGGCATCAATATATTAATCTGTAATTAAATATTCTAAATAATAAGCTTGTAATTATCAGTGAGCTCTTATATCAGGTAGCGGATTTAGATCATTTATTTTAAACAGGATGGAATTTAGGTGAAAAAGAAACTGCTTGATGTTATATTTGCTTCGGATAAGAGGAAGAATCTGCTTATTTTGCTAAAAGATGGTCCTCAGGAGATGGAATCCATCCTCACTTCCCTTAATACGACAAGGCAGGCCCTGCTTCCACAGATGCGTATACTGGAAGAGCACAACCTTATCGATCACCACGCTGATACCTATGAGCTGACAGTTATTGGAAAACTGCTGGTCACCGAGATAATTCCATTGCTTGATCTTGTGGACACCCTGAGCGATAATATTGATTACTGGGGCACCCATGATCTGGGTTTTATACCATCACATCTGATGGGAAGACTGGATGAACTTAAATGCTCCATAGTCTTTGAACCTGATATTTCTCAGATCTACGAGATCAACAGAGATTTTATGGAAAAGACCATGGAGTCAGAATCTGTGACTTCGTTCACTACTTTCCTGTTTCCCAATTATTCATCCTTTATTACCGAGTGGAAGGACTGCGGAGTGGATATCTCACTCATTATCACCAGAGCACTTTTCGAGAAGCTAAGAGCAGACAATTATAATTATCTGCATACATTTGTGACTGAAAGACATGGTGGCTTATTCGTGTATGATGGGGATATAAATGTGCTCTCCTTCTCACAGAACGATCACTGTTTTTTACTCCGATTATTTACTAAAGACGGAGATTTTGATAACAAGGTACTTGTGCTTCACGGAGAGGAGGCTCTTGGATGGGGCCGTGACCTGTTTGAGTACTATAAACAGAAGTCTGTGCCCGTAACTGAGGTTTGAATTGAGATCTGGTTTTGTTGTGAATTCAGATCATACAGGATTTAGGATACTGGCTAAAACTTTATGTGTTTTCAATCTTATAGTTTAACTGGATTAAAACAAAGCAAGGCAGCACTAATGTCAGGTCGAAACTCAGTTTTCGGAGATCTTCAGGTAAAGATATTGTGAGTTCCCGGCGTATTGGCTGCGGATAGGGCAGATCACCATGGATGCTATCACATTTTCCCGTATGAAAGCCATCGATATCAATTGTGCATATCTGGGACTCAGTCCCATGCAGCTGATGGAGAATGCAGGTGCAGGAATTGCACGTGAGATCAGCTCAAGACTGGATTCAGGGACCGTGCTTTTTCTTGCAGGCAGGGGTAATAACGGTGGAGATGCCTTTGTGGCTGCAAGACACCTGGCAATTAAAAAAAACTACAATGTGAAAGTTCTTCTCCTGGGACGCCCGTCCCGGATCAGGACCGAAGAGTCACAAAGCAATTTCTCATTGCTCCGTCACAGTGGCATCAGTGAGATCATGGAAATTACCGACTCTTCGGAATTGAAATCATATGATGGCTGGGATGAAGCTGATATCATAGTTGATGCGGTGCTCGGTTCGGGTATCCGGGGTTCTGTGCGGGAGCCGGAAGCAACGGCAATCGACCTGATAAACAATTCCGGGAAATTTGTTATCTCCGTGGATATCCCTTCTGGCCTTAACCCCGATGCTGAGGTACCGGGTAAGTGCGTGAGCGCTGAACTTACTCTCACTTTCCATCGCATGAAAAAAGAATTCCTCTCGTCCGATCTCAGGCGATTCACAGGTGAAGTAAAAGTGATAGATATAGGGGTTTGCAGGGATGCGGAGGATTTTGTCGGAAAAGGAGACCTTATCAGTCTTCGAAGAAGAAGTCCGACTTCCCACAAAGGAGATTCGGGAAGAGTGCTTGTAATAGGAGGAGGCCCCTATTTCGGGGCACCGGTATTCACAGCCATGGCAGCCCTGAGGACCGGTGCTGATATCGTGACAATTGCAGTCCCCGAGAGCGTTGCAGACACCGTATCGTCATATTCTCCCAATTTCATAGTATCCCGCATGCCCGGGGATTTCTTAAGACCCTACCATCTCTCGAAGATACGTGAGCTCATGGAATCCCATGATGTTGTGGTGATCGGTCCGGGCCTGGGCAGGGAGAAGGAAACCCTGGAAGCGGTAGCCAGTATCCTTGCCGAATCCAGAAAAGCGGTGGTGGATGCCGACGGGCTCTACAGGCTCGAACTACCTGTGCAGGGTGGTGGAGAGATTATAATCACGCCGCATGCAGCCGAGTACTCCAGACTTGCAGAAGACAGCCTTCCTGATACAACTGAGAAAAGAAAGGATGCAGTGAATGCATTCTCCGGACAGAAAGGGGTCGTTACACTTCTTAAGGGAAGTACCGATATAGTATCCGATGGGGAAAATGTAAGGCTGAACAGTACCGGAAATGCCGGCATGACCGTTGGCGGGACCGGGGATATACTCGCAGGGATCGTCGGGGCACTGTTTGCGGTAAACGATGCAATGGATGCTGCTTGTGGTGGATGCTTTATTAACGGACTGGCAGGCGATCTTGCCTTTGAACAAAAGGGCTGGGGTCTGCTTGCAAGTGATATCATTGAAAAGATAACCGAAGTAATGAAGGGGTTGTAAATATGGAAAAGGAAGAACGCAAGATAGTTGTGGATATAGAAAGAAAACGTGTACGTATAACCATCAGCCATGGTGAAGATGAAGAGATACTGAAATTGAGCCTTGATGAAGCAAGGGATCTGGAAGAAAAATTAAATAGCACTATTGAGGATTACTCCCAGCGGCAGAATCTCAGGATTGACTGATAGAACGGTGATCTGTTGAAAAAGGAATTCACACATATCCAGGACGACCGGGCGGTCATGGTCGATATCGGTAACAAGGACATAGTTACCAGAAAGGCTCTTGCATCCGGTGAGATCATCCTTGGCAAGGATACAATTGAGATGATCAGGACAGGCTCGGTTGAAAAGGGAAACGTGCTTTCCACAGCAAGGGTCGCTGCCATACTGGCCGTCAAGAGAACGCCGGAAATGATACCCATGTGTCACCAGATCCCCATCACAAGTGTTGATGTGGATTTTGATATCGGTGACGAACGTGTATCAACTGTTGTAGAGGTTCGTTCAATGGGCAGGACTGGAGTTGAGATGGAAGCACTCACCGGTGTTTCCACGGCGCTGCTCACGATCTGGGATATGGTGAAGTCTGCCGAGAAGGATGAAACGGGTAACTATCCCCATACCTGTATACGCAATATAAAGGTCGTTGAGAAGATAAAAGGCGACCAAAACTAATGTATTACATTATACATTACCAGTACTAAAAATGAAGTTCTAAAGAGGTAAATTAATTGAAGATCATAGGAGGACCAGCATCTCAGGCCCTTTCATCACAGGTTGCAAGGGAGCTTAATCTGGAACCGACGATAACTGATTTTTCCAGGTTCCCTGACGGTGAGCTCTATACACGAATACTTGACGAAGACGTCGATGAAGTGACCATTATACAGAGCACAATGACAGACTCGGACTTTGTGGCACTGTTGCAGTTGATCGATGCATGTGAGGATTCACCTGTAATCAACGTTGTCATCCCTTACATGGGCTATGCAAGACAGGATAAAAAATTCAAAACCGGCGAACCTATAAGTGCCAGGGCGATCGCAAGGACGATAAACGCTGACAGGGTCTTTACCGTAAATGTACATGAGGCCAGCATTCTGGATTATTTCAATGCCGACGCATTTGACCTGGATGCGGCATACCTTATAGGCCATCACTTAAGATCACTGGATCTGCAGAACCCTCTGCTTGTTTCCCCGGACCTTGGAGCCCTTGACTTTGTGGAAAGGACCGCAACGGAAATTGGTTTTGATTATGATTACCTTGAAAAGACCCGCCTTTCGGGAGACACTGTTACCATCAAAACAAAGAATGTGGATGTCAAAGGCAGGGATATAGTCCTTCTTGATGATATGATAGCAACCGGCGGGACAATGGTCGAGTCGATAAAACTGCTCAAAAGCCAGGGTGCAAAGGATGTATACCTGGCATGTGTGCACCCGGTACTGGCACGCAACGCAGTCATGAGGCTCTATAATTCAGGAGTTAAGGAAATAATCTCCACCGATACCATAGAAAGGATACAGAGTTCTGTAAGTGTTGCACCTCTGATCGCAAATGCTATCAAAGGACTGTAATAGTATTAGCTACCACTTATAATTTGAGGCACATTACCATGACGCTACCTGAAGTCTGCCCCCGTGACGGGGTATCGCAATGCAAGAAGGCTGATTGTCATCTTTATGTTATAGACTGGCGTTCAGGGGATGAACAGTGTATCATAGGATATGGTTCCACACATAAACAGATGTCAAGATCCGCACCTGTCGTGGATACCTATGCAGAGAGGACGCGGATCAAACGTGAGATCAGAAGAGATTGTCCTGTGGAAGAAGCTCCGGCAGAACCATCTCAGCCGCGCCGGGAAACAAGAATTCCTGATGCAGGGCCGGAAAAACCTGAAACTCCGGAAAAAACTCCTCTTCAGGAAGCAAAGACTCCTGCTTATGAGGAACCTGAGAATGATCCTTTCAATGAAAAGGTAGTCTCAAGCGACAAGAATACGACCCTCATCGAATCCGGTGAAAGCAGGGATGAAAGTCAGCCAGAGCGTAAAAAGAAGAAATCAATAGATGATGTTATGAATCTTGATCTTCCTGAAAACTATGAGGAGGAATTCTGGAAATAATGAGGTTTTGATCTTCATTTGAGCATGAAAAACAATCAGTTAATTGAAATCTACCGTATTCTTCTGGACGAGCTGGGTCCACAATACTGGTGGCCTGCTGATACGGCTTTTGAAGTTGTGGTGGGTGCCATACTGACCCAGCAGACAAAATGGTCCAATGTTGAAAAGGCCATAGGTGGCCTGAAGGAGGAGGGATGGCTTGAACCCTGCTCTCTTGCGGACGCTGATATATCCCGCCTGGAAGAAATTGTAAAGTGCTGTGGTTTTTTCAGACAGAAAGCCTCAAGGTTGAAGAATATCGCCCGCTTTTTCATGAAAAACGATATGGAGGAGCTTTTCTCCATCCCGGTTGATGAACTCAGGGAAATCCTGTTGTCCATCAGAGGCGTAGGTAACGAGACCGCTGACTGTATAATCCTCTATGCTGCCGGCAGGCCGAAATTCGTAATTGATGCATACACCACCCGCATCATGAAATGCCTGGGCAGGGAAGGAAACTACATTCAACTGCAACGGCTTTTTGAGTCATGTCTTCCGGAAGATGTTGAAATGTATAAGGAATACCATGCTCTGATCGTTGAATATTCAAAAGCCTTCTGCGGGAAGAAAAGGTGTGAAGATTGTTTGCTGAAAGGAATATCCACAGATAAGGTGCATGGATATGGACATTGATACCTACGAACAGATATACGGCGCTCTTGACGGAGTGGAGGATGTTGTCAGGGTAGCAGAGCATTTCTGCCAGCCTGTTGGTGTAATATATTCTATACTTAACCAGAAAACAATTGAAGAGGTCAAGAAGAACTTCTCAAGGGTGAAAAACAAAAGCAAGGCCCATCTGCAGCACTGGAAAAAAGGAAGGTCGATAGTCCAGATCGCAAAAAGGAACCATATTCCAGCGACCCTTATGGTTTCCATGATCCTGAAAGAAATGGGCATCCCAAAGAAATCCTTTGTAAAGAACCTTGATGATACTCCCGATACACGCCTTAAAAAAGAGGTGCAGGAAGCAATTGATTCCGATTTCTTTTTCTCGCCCAGGGCCCATGAGATGCATGCCATAAAGGGTCAGCTCGGAGAGAGTATACTTGAAGCATGGCTTGTGGACCAGGGAATCACTTTCAGTACAGAGGAGGACCTCAGGGAAATAGGAATGGCAAAAACACCTGATTTCTTCCTTGATGAAGATGTGGAAATAGAAGGTAAAAAAATATCCTGGATAGAAAGTAAAGCTTTATTCGGCGACGAAAAAGAACACCAGTATTATGTAAAAAAACAATTCACCGATTATGAAGAAAGCTACGGTACCGGTATGGTTGTATACTGGTACGGCTTCCTTGACACGATCACACTGAACGGGCACCTGATCAAAGATTACCGGTTCTTCGGAAAGGACTGGAGCATAATCGACGAATTGCTGAACTACGAAACTCAGTGGTAAATAGTACCGACGTCTGCTTCAACCACGTTCTCCTGAACAACAGTGACCTTCGGAATACTTCCGAAGACGTTTTTTGTGTACACGTGAGCAACTTCCTCATCGTCGTACAGCACTGATTCCTCGTTGATGGTCGCGTGGTTGCCATGAATGGCAAGGAATGGCAGTACTTCTTCGTCCACGGGGTCTCGTCTGTTTTTCATATGGAAGATATCCATGGAGGTACTCAATGGCATATCCTCTCGGGTGGTGGTTATACGGGTCATCAATACTAGACTAGTTGTTTCTTATTAATACCTTCCGGTTCGCATCTGTACGAACAATCTATATTATTTGAGGATGATAATGGCGCCGGCTAGCAATTTTTCGGTAAAACTAAATGCGATTTCTCGGCATCAGAAGCCGTTTTAGATAATTTAAGAAGTCACTGTGTAAGGTTACAACACTTTTTCCCTTTAATATATCCTTCACATTTCGGGCATATCTGTGAATGACGCATGTATCTGCAAATATGTTCCAGAAATGTCTCTGATGCAGAATGTTTAAGCAGGGATGCTTCTTTTGTTGCCTCTTCGGAACCAACGCCAAGCACCTCACAAAGGAATTTCCTTATAACCCTGTTGTTATGTCTCAGTTTTATCGCCTGTATCTTCCCCTGCTCTGTTAATTCCACGCCGTAGTAGGGCCTGTAATCTACGAGTCCTGCGTCTGATAACCTCTGCAGCATCTCGGTAACACTCGGGGCCGAGACCTCCAGAGCGTCAGCTATCTGATTTGTTCTTGCCGGTGAACCATTCCTTCTTACCAGAAGAAAAATAGTTTCAAGATACTCATCCGTACGTTCCGGATACATTCACATCTCTCCAACTCCTAGAATTCCCGTAAGTTATCAAGTAATATATGTTTTTTGAATTGAGTCCACAGTTTATCTTACATGATAAGAAATTCAATGAGATGCTTTCTCAGACTTTGCACCTGTCTTTAGCAAAGATTATAATGGTAGCAATAATTAAGGTAAGAATCCTTAAAACAAAAAATCACAAATGACAATTATCCACTCTTAAAATGGTGAAAGAATGGCAGATATCACACACTGGGCGGATGTAGTTGCAGATGAGGTCCTCAAGAGAGGAAATAAGCACCTGGTTGCAACGGGAATCACGCCTTCCGGACATATTCATATAGGCAATATGCGTGAGGTAGTAACAGCAGACGTAGCATACAGGGCTCTGCTTGACAAGGATACTGAAGCTGAGTTCATTTATATTGCAGATACCTACGATCCCTTAAGGAAAGTCTATCCTTTCCTTGATGAGAGCTATGCTCAGCATGTGGGAAAACCTCTTTCTGAGATTCCATGTCCCTGTGGGGAACATGAAAGCTATTCCGAACACTTTCTCGAACCTTTCCTGGTAGCCCTTGAGCATCTTGGAATACATCCGAAGGTCTACAGAGCAGATGAGCTCTATAAGCAGGGTCTTTACATGGATGCAATAAAAACAGCCCTTGTAAAAAGAGATGAGATCGCATCCATACTTCAGAAATTATCCGGTAAGACACCTGCTGAGGACTGGAGTCCTTTCAATCCCATCTGTAATGTATGTGGCAAGATCAACACGACCAAAGTGACAGGTTTTGATCCGGATGCGGAAACCGTTGATTATACCTGTTCCTGCGGAGACTCGGGTACTGTATCCATGAAAGGCGGGGGAAAACTTACCTGGCGTGTGGACTGGCCGGCAAGATGGAAGGCACTAGGAGTCACTGTTGAACCTTTCGGCAAGGATCATGCATCCAGGGGAGGTTCATATGATACCGGACAGGCAATCGCAAAGGAAATATACGGATATGAAGCACCTTATCCTATAGTTTACGAATGGATCATGCTTGGTAAGGAAGGAGCAATGTCATCCTCCACTGGCGTGGTAGTCTCGATCTCGGATATGCTCAAGGTTGTACCTCCTGAGGTACTGCGTTATCTTATCATCCGTACAAAGCCGGAAAAACATATCAGGTTCGATCCCGCTCAGCCATTGCTAAATCTCGTGGATGAGTTCGAACGCCTCCATTCAGCAGAGGAACCCGGCTCATATGAAAGCAGGATAATCGAACTCTCACATGCTGCGGGGCTATGCCATACGGACATTCCCTTCAAGCACATGACAACCATCTATCAGGCAGCAGGTGGCGATTTCGATCGTATCATGAAGATCGTCAAAAGGGCGGGCTATGATACGGGGAATGAGAAGTGCATCAAGGAACTTGTTGATAATGTCGGTAACTGGCTTGATATGTATGCACCCCCCTTTGCCAAGTTCAGTGTAAAGGAAGAGCTTCCTGTCCAGACGGCCAGTCTTTCGGATATGCAGCGCGCTTTCCTCTCATCGTTTGCAGACATACTTGCCGAAAGTGGTGAGCTGAGCGGAGAGGATTACCATAACCTTGTGTATTCCGCAAAGGACCCGGAGTCAAAACTGCATGTCATGATGGCTGAGTCTCTTGATGTTGCTCCAGAGGAGATGGAAGTTAACCCCAAAGACCTGTTCAAAGCCATTTACACCTCGGTTCTGGGACAGCAGTCAGGCCCCAAGGCAGGATGGTTCCTCTCATCCCTGGAAAAGGACTTTATTATCACACGTTTCAGGGAAGCTGCAGAGTACAGACCCTGATATGAAGGATCTTAAGCAGTCCCGTCGTGCCTGGGAAGAAGAGTACAGGCACGTAAACTGGGGCGGACCCCGCCCCATTTCTGGAGTGGAAGAGGCACTTGCTCCCGGTTCGCTTGTACTGGATGCGGGATGCGGGAACGGCAGGTATCTGCTTCCGCTTTCAAAAAATTTTGATGTGGTGGGTACGGACATCTCGGTAAATGCTCTTCTCAAGGCCGGTCAATATCTGGAAAAAGGCGGATCTCAGGCCGGATGTGTAGCTTCTTCCATCACGCACCTGCCCTTTGCCGATAATTCCTTTGATGCTATCATATGCTACGGCGTTCTGCAACACCTTTTTGAAAATGAGAGATTACTTGCGGTCAAAGAGCTCGGAAGAGTGCTTCGTACTGAAGGCTTCCTTTTTTTTGAGGTTTTCGGCACCGATGATATGAGATTTGGAGGGGAAGAGCTCGAGAAAAACACTTTTTGCAGGAAAAATGGTGTGATATATCATTATTTCACGGAAGAAGAGCTGAAACTGCTGTTCCGGGTTTTTGATATAAAGGAAATTAAAAGTACCAGGACTGAAAAGAGATTCCGGGGTGAAATCCACACCCGGCATCACATAAAAGGAATTGTTCAATCTTAAACAAAAGCGATGCCTGTATAGTTCAGCACGATTATCAGCAAAGCGCCGACTACTCCTGCAACTGCACAGATCAGGATAACCAGCCAGTCGTATGCGATTCCAAGTCCGAGTACGGTGTTTGCGACAATTAGCACAAGCAGTCCAAGTATTGCATTGACTGCCATTTTTGTGGCTGTTTTTAATAACTTGTACAGCACAACTGCAACTACAATGGCTACAACAAGTATTATGAGTTCTTCTACCATAGTGACCACGATTATATTGTCTTGGTTAGTATTTAATCATTACTAAAAAAATAGTTATCCCTGTATTTCCTTCATTCCTGAAAGAAAGGATGCAATTTCCTCCTGCAACTCCTGATCGTTTGCGTATTGTTTTATGACAAGGTCCGGACTGGTGTTCCCGAGTATCATTGCAGATACGTTTGCTTGCATGGTATGAAGGCATAGTACTGGAAGGCCGTATCTCAGGGCACTGCATATCTCATAGCCAACACCAATTGACGGCATGCTGACCTCGGCTATCAAACACTCACTTTTTTCAAGAAAGCCCATGTCACGTTTGAATATCTCCTCTTCTGACATGACAGATTCTCTTTCCTCAAGCTCCGGGTCTGCCACATGAGAGCTCAGGACCTCATGTCCCTGTTCTTGCAGCAAACTGCATATTTTTACATAGATATGAAGCATTTGCCTTCCGCCACGAATGGAGCCTGAAAGGAATATTTTCATAGTACACCTCTGTGGAAGTGACCTCTGGTGTATTCTTTTGAGATGTCCCTGCACTTGCCTTCTCTTACATTGTCATCTTCTGTGGAAAAATATGAATCAATTGTCTTCCTATACGAGGACACGATCTTTTTGATAAGTGAGTTATCTGTCATTCTTGCATCTATCCTGAATCTTGAGACTCCACTGTCGATCAGTTTAGGCATATCCTCAAGGAGGCATAACTCTTTTGAATTGAATATATGTGTCCTGCCTGAGCAATCGGTCCTTACAGGAAAGGCAAATCCTTTTTTGTCTATAAGCTCAAAATCTCTGCAGCCCGGATCAGACACCAAGTCCGGTCCTGTAAGGTTTTGAATAAGACCATGTTCGGATATCATGACCCGAAGGCTGCCGTGAACAATGAATTCCGTATAAGTTGAGGAGCTGATATCTCTGATCTGCTCATAATTCATCTCAGGAGAAAGTACCACTGTTCCGGCACCACTTTTCATGAACATTGATGCGCTTTCTCGGTTGAAAATATTCAGATTGCTGTCGGCGATCACCGGGATTCCGGATTCATTGGCCTTTCTGAATACTCCGATATTTGCAGCAAGGATTCCCTCAAAGCCTGACTCATTTGCAGCATTCATTATCCTCTCAATTCCCGGCATCTCGCTATCCTTTACTATAACTGGAGTGTGCAGGTAGATCGGTACATCCATCCCTTCTGTATACGCAGTTGCCTGACTCAGATCCGAATTATCATACTGCATGCAGTTTTTCCTTTCATAGTATATCAGATCCGCACCACTGGAAACTGCTGTTTCTACAGATGCCGGATCACTGACACTAACTGCAAGCAAGGGCTTTTGGTTTATATTTGCCGGAGCAGACCTTTCAGATTCTCTGAAGGGTTTATGCTCAGGTCTTCTTCTGCCTTCAACTCTCATTTTTTCAAGCTCTGAGACTGCCCTGTTCCTGAGCTCATTAATCTCTTTTATGGGGATGAATATGCCGTCTTCTATGGATATTTCAACATCCTGTGCATCAAAGACGGTGTTCCCGAGTTTTGTAAGTTGTTTTTTGATATCCTTCTCAGTGGTTGCCTTTTTGATAGCGGTCTCTATGACATACTCTGAGCTAATACAGGTGCTATTATCATCCTCATCCCTGACCAGCAATTCCAGCTTCTCTCCTGCAAATGCTCTGATTTTCATAAAAACAGCCACTTTCCTTAGCCCGGGGGATTCGAAGGATTGTTCCAGTTCTTTCATGAGAGAACTGTCAAGTGTTCTGTAAACTACAGTTTCTGTATCGTGTAAAACATCCGATGATACGCTGACGATATCTCCTTTTCCTGCTTCTTTTACAGGTTTACCTTTTTTATACATCTGCCGGACAATGCTTCCTGATTCCTGCTCAGCTTCAAAAACAATGCCATCACCAACATTGAGTTCACCGCTCAGCTCCAGGAGAAGATTCCTGCGTTTATTATCGAACCCTTTAACTTTTCCTATCCTCACTCCCCGGTTATATGGCCTCTCCCGGCTCATTAAGTCATTTCCCGGATTTCCTTTGAAGTATCCGGTGGTGAATTCTCTGTTGAAGAGTTGCTCGAGCTGGAGTCTCTCCTCTTCGGAAACAAAATGCCGCCCCGGATTCTCCATATATCTGTCAATCAGACGCCGGTAGATACGTACGACGCCTGCAACGTATTCGGGACGCTTCATACGTCCTTCGATCTTGAAAGAGCCGATACCGGCTTCTATGAGCTCGGGCAGGATATCGGAGCTGTTCAGGTCCCTGGGGCTTAACAGGAATTTGCCGTTTGTGCTCACTTTTTTTCCTTTTCTGTACAGGTCATATTTTTTCCTGCATGGCTGGGCACAATATCCCCTATTTCCACTTCTTCCGCCTATCATACTGCTCATGAGGCACTGCCCGGAATAACAGATACAGAGTGCTCCATGCACGAAAGTCTCGATTTCCATGTCTGTATTCTGTATGATCTCCTTTATTTCTGAAAGTGCCATCTCCCTTGCAAGTACCACTCTTTTGACACCCATGTCATGTAGAAAACGTACCCCTTCGCTATTGTGAATGGTCATCTGGGTGCTGGCATGCACATTCATCTCGGGTACGATTTTTCCTGCAAGTGACAGCAGTCCCATGTCCTGCACGATTATGGCATCGGTGCCGAGCTCATCCAGTGTCTGCATGAGCTTTGCTATCTTTTCCATTTCTGTATCTTTTATGAGTGTATTCAGGGTAACATAGACTTTGACTCCCCGCATGTGCGCGTAGTCGAGTGCTTCCCTGAATTCATCGATTGTAAAATTACCTGCATATGCCCTTGCACTGAAATCCTTTATCCCAAGGTATACGGCATCGGCACCGTTCTCCACGGCTGCGATTAGCGACCGCATGTCTCCTGCAGGGGCAAGCAGTTCCGGTTTTCTTCTTATCATAAACTGTGCAGTATACTCATGAAAGCTATATAAAAATGAAGACTAAAAAGACAAAAAAGCAGGTTATGCCTGCTTTCTGAACACGAAGAGTTTTATGATGTAGACACAGAGGCCAATTATCACGAGGTTGTACACTGATTTGAACAGGGACACATATTCCCACTCGAACCATGTGCTGATTGCGTCCTGCATGGAGAAATAGAACTGGATCGCTGCAATAAAGAGCAGTAACATGGTGATCCCGAATACAGCCCATCTGAAGTATTCTTCAGGACTCTTGTTCTTCTTATCTGTGTTCCTGACCCTCGAAATATATCCTTTGCTCATACTTTCCTCCTCTGTAACAGCTGTGTCGGAAGTGATGCTCTCCCGGGAGCCTGTATTATCTTCATTCATCCTTTCCCCTCCTGCTTTTTATCCTGATGACCAGCAATGCAGATAGAATAATACCTGCAGTCATTAATGAACCAAGTCCGGGAGCTGCCTCAGAAGCTGACTCAGACGTCTCTTCTGTAGCCATTGGCTCTTCGAAACCTTCCTCAACAATGAAATCACCGGTCTGGATATTCTTGTTCTGGACCTCTTCTTCCTTGCTGATAACCTTTTCAGGATTGAGTTGCACGTAATCCTCACCTGTCATGACAATGACATCATCATCCCAGATACTGACCTCGACCGCGTAATTGTAATCGTCAGGTACTGTCAGGCTGACCGTGCGGATTGCGGTTGCTTCAGGTTCAATAGTTCCGGTATCTGTCCATTCTTTATCTGCCAGGAGTCTTGCATCCATCTCCCTTGCCTTGACAAGCATCCTGTAGTTCTCCGTGCTTTTAGAACCCTCATTTTTCAGGTAGATATCACTCTCGATGAGAACTTTCCCGGATGTCACGTTCTTGACCATGAAATCCATTCCCGATATCTGCAGCCCGATCTCCTGCAGATCGGTCTGCATTGCTTCCAGGTTACGAATGGTTATCGATGAGCTGGCTTTTCTCTGTTCATCCTCGTAAAGGTCAAGTCTTAAGGTATAGCTTCCTTCCCTTGGAAGCCTGATCTGCTGGCTTACGGTAACAGTATCACCTTCTTCAATGACCCCTACTTCATTTTCCTCGGATACTTCAAGCAGGCCTGTCTGTTGCCTGAAGGCTTTGAACAACAGGGTTGTATTTCCTTTGCTGTCAGCTCCTCTGTTCTCGATATAAGCTGTCACGTTCAGGTCAACATAGGAACTTTTGACGCTGTCGGCAGACATCTCAATATCGGTTATCCCGTAGTTGCTTCCCTCTTCAAAATCTTTGATGCATCCGGCTGAGACCGTGAAGGATACAACGAGGAGTAAAATAAGAATAAAATGTTTTTTCCTATCCCTTTTTTCCATGCATTTTCCTCTATTATGCATCAGAAGGGATATTATTTAAGAGTTTCCAAAAATTTAAGACGTACTGGTAATATTTTCTATTGAAGCACTAGGTATAATCTTTCAGACTTCAATGGCATCAAATATCTCATTTATGTCCGGTAACTTATGGTCTTCGTAGACTTTAACGAACTTCACCTTAAGGTCTTCATCGATAAGGATGCTTGCCCTTTTTGACACCCCCATATCCTCATAGAACATGCCGTACATCCTCGCAACCTCCCCATGCGGCCAGAAGTCGGAAAGGAAAACTGTTTTCTCAACTCCGAGCTCTTTTGCCCATGCTTTCTTGGACGGTACCGAATCGATACTTATCCCAAAGGCCACAGTGTTCATGGAACTTAGTTTTTCGTAGTTGTCCTCGAGCATCTTCATATGCCTGGCACATCCTTTGGTCCACGCCAGTGGATGGAAAGCCAGTAATATGTTCTTGCCTTTGAGGTAATGAAGTCTCACTTCATTACGTTTGGTGTCATAGAGTGTGAAATCTACGATTGTTTCTCCGGTCTTTAATTCGCTCATAACTAACCCCCTTAGTTATGAATAGAATATGCAGATTGAACTTATAAAAAATGATCCGGTAATTCGGGAAAGGTAAAAGATCTCACTTTTCTTTAATGCAAAGGTAGCTTGCAATAAAGCCGTTATCGTAGATGGATTCCTCTATCCTGAAACCCGCTCTTTCGATAAGTCCTTCCATCACCCAGTCAAAGGTCGAGAATTCTTCCTTTATGTGCAGGATGTACTCACTGGCCATTTCATCTTTTACATCTTCGGGAATGTTTTCCAGCAATTTTGAAATTAACTCATCGAAATCATCAATACCTGATGAAAAAACAACATCCCTGAGATAGAACCTCCCGGCTGTTTTCAACATTGAATTTATACGTTTGAGTGCGGTAAACTTCCAGAAATCCGGTAGGTGATGCAGGGCCAGCTGGCTTACAACTGCATCGAATAATTCATCATCAGCTTCGTATGTCAGAAAACCGCCTTTGATAAAGCTGATATTGTTCCTGTTTCTCGACCTTGCTTTTTCACGGGCATATTCAAGCATTCCCTCTGAAACATCCAGAGCAATGACTTCTCTGCAGTGTCTCGAAAGTTCAATGGAGAATTCTCCTGTCCCACACCCTATCTCCAGTACTCTGTCATCTGGCCGGGGATCAACCAGCCTGAGCATTGTTTTTACTTCTTCACCTATATTCCGGATTCTTTGCATTTTCCGGTCATAGCTCATGACCTCTTCTTTATCGGTGTAATCGGTACCTGTCTGAACGAACTCATTGTAATACCATTCAGGTAATTTTCTCATGGTTCTCCCCCTATTCTATGAATCACACATGCTATAAAAACAGATGATCATGTAGCAAAATATGATGTGTGAAAGATCATCTCAGTCCGTACAGATGCAGGGCTTTTTGCCACAGCTGGGACACTTATCAGGGTACTTTTCCAGAAAAGCAGCTTCAAGGTCAATGTCATAAAGATTTGCCAGGGCTCCCACCCAGGCAAAACAGTCTGCGAGTTCCTCCCTGATATTCTCGCTGTCGTCTCTGCGGATGGCCTCTGCCAGCTCTCCTACCTCTTCCACAAGCCAGAGCATGGTTGCACTGGGTCCGCGTCTTTTATCGTTATGCGCGTAGAGATCGGACATGAGCTGCTGGAACTCTGCTATTTCCATAGTAATCACCTGTTTAGAGTCTTACAGGTATGCTTTTCTCTTTGAGGTATTCCTTTGTGTCATTAACTGTGTATTCACCGAAGTGGAAGATGCTTGCAGCAAGGGCTGCATCGGCCTTCCCCCTGGTAAAGCCCTCGTACATGTGCTCGGGATTGCCCACGCCACCGGATGCGATGATGGGTATTTCCAGCTCTTCCGAGAGTTTTTTTGTGATGGGGATGTCGAAACCGTCATAGGTGCCGTCCCTGTCCATGCTGGTAAGTAGTATCTCTCCTGATCCCAGTTCCTCGACCTTTTTCGCCCATTGAACGGCATCGATACCTGTGGGCTGACGTCCGCCGTAGATGACGACCTCATACCATGCCGGAGTACCGTCTTCCAGTTCAAGTATGATCTTGTCTTGATTGTCTTCCACGTTGGTGTTTCTTTTGCAGTCGATGGC
Organism: Methanolobus zinderi; assembly: GCF_013388255.1. NCBI lineage: Archaea > Methanobacteriati > Methanobacteriota > Methanomicrobia > Methanosarcinales > Methanosarcinaceae > Methanolobus > Methanolobus zinderi. The sequence goes on along the minus strand of NZ_CP058215.1, from coordinate 102,296 downwards.
TGTGACGATGCACTGGGCTCCGAATATCTCTGAGGATTCCTTGATGAGCTGCGGGTTCTTCACGGCTGCCGTGTTTATGGATACCTTGTCGGCACCTGCACGCAGTATCTGGCGTATGACTTCGATGGAGTTTATGCCGCCTCCCACGGTCAGGGGAATGAATACCTCATTTGCGGTTCTCTCGATGACGTCTATCATCGTGGCACGTCCTTCATGGGAGGCCGTGATATCCAGGAAGACAAGTTCATCCGCACCCTGTTCGTTATATTGTTTGGCGAGTTCCACAGGGTCACCTGCTTTTCTCAGGTCTACGAATTCTATTCCCTTGACAACAGTTCCGCCTTCCTCATCAAGCGTAACATCAAGACATGGTATTATCCTTTTTGTAAGCATTATGATTTTGTCCTTTACACTGCATTTGATTATTCGTATCTGTCAGCTAAGCTGGCAGGTGGTGTATTTAATAAGAAGATATCTATTTTTTATTTAATACTTGTTGTATGATTCTGTAACATCTGATCCCCGAAACTATTAGGGGGTAAGAAAATATCCTTAAATATTTATTAATTGGGTCCATAGTGGCATTCTGGAAACAAAAAGGTGCTATTATGAATATACCTTTCACAGAAGAGCAATTCCTGAGTAATTTTGCAAGTTATAACACGGATGTTTTCCCTGCACAGATATTGTTATATCTGCTTGCGGGAGTGGCGATATATCTGGTATTCAGCAGGAAGGAATACTCTGACAGGATCATTTCAGGAATACTAGCATTTCTCTGGCTCTGGATGGGTGTGGTTTACTATATCTTTTATTTCTCCTCGATAAACAAACCGGCCTATCTCTTCGGTTTCCTGTTCATTATCCAGTCTGCTCTGTTCTTAAAATACGGAGTGATTGACAAAAAACTCACTTTTGGCTTCAGCAAGGACATCTACGGGCTGGCAGGACTGGCAATGGTCCTCTATGGATTGCTTATCTATCCTGTATTCGGCTATTTTGCAGGACACATCTATCCGTACCAGCCAGTCTTTGGTGTTCCCTGTCCTACTACGATATTTACTTTCGGAATCCTTCTATGGACCTCTTCCAAAGTGCCAAAATCAATCTTTGCGATTCCTCTGCTATGGTCATTCGTAGGATTTACGGCAGCCTTTGCATTTGGAATCCTGGAGGATATACTGCTGCTGGTGTCAGGTCTTGTGGCTGTGATCTTACTATGGCATCGGGACAGGTACAAAAGTATAGGCTGAAAGATTGAAAAATGAGTGTCTTTGAAAACGAACTCTAATTAACTTTATTTTTTAAAAAAAGTAATAGTAAGAAGGACTTATAGTCCTTCTTTATCTTTCTGGTTTTTCACAAATATGATCACAGCGCCAAGGATAATCACGATTCCTATTATTCCAAGGAAATATCCGCTGCTATCATCATCCTCGGCAGGCGTATCTTCCTCGACAACAGCCGGTGAACTGATATCTTCCGATGCCAGTTCCACCGAAGTGTCCTGCACTTCTTCTGCATCTGCTCCGAACAGGGCATAGAGTGAGAAGTGATTGATCATTGCTGTTGCTCTGCCGTTTTCCCAGTCAACAGTTGTCTCCAGTGCTATCCACCCGTCTTCTGATGTGTAGGTATAGATCACAGGAGAACGTCCCTCGAATTCTTCAGGATTGAAATCAAGTGTTATCATGACATCCTGACTGAAAGTGGTTCCATCAGGTCCGAAATCGAAGTAAAGCCCTGATTCCACAACTTCACGGGGTGTGTCCGCAGGCAGGGAAGCCGGTGTGGTAACGATGATCTTGTTCACAGGATCTCCATTTGGATCTACGGCTTTTGTTCCCTTGTACAATGTCAGGGTGCTTGTTGAGTCGGATGATTTCACGACTGTGTCACCGGTAACTTCTCCGTCATTACCAACCGGTATGTCTGTTATGGTTCCCTCGGATCTGATCCTTGCCATCAGGGAGGAACCATCTCCTGAGCTTTCAGGTTCCGGGTCTTTGAAGAGCCCGAAAGTTCCGAATTCGGTCAGATTTGCAGAGACATAGTTGCCGTTGGTATTGAGTGTGGTATCAGAAACTTTTACCCAGCTACTATTGTTGAGTCTGTATAGTGCAATTGAAGATTCACCTGAGCTGCTCATTCCCGAATCGCTGTAAGAGAATTTAGTGATTATATTGTCGGGGAATGAAAGGGCAATATCCGGGGCAATGGATTCCGTTGACATGGTGATATAACCATTGACATTTGCCTTACCAGACAGAGAATATGGATTTGTTTCAGTTCCGTTTAGCTGTATTAATCTTTCATCTGTCACAAAAGAAACCTGTGCAGATTTGTCATTTAATATCACCTTATCTACTGTAATATTATTTGAAAATTCAGAATGGAATTCGTAGTCATTACCAATTGAGCGATCTCCTGTTGATGTGGAATTGGCAGACCCAGAGAATACAATTCCATAAGATGTAGCTGATATTGCATCTCTATTTATGACAGCATTCAGCTCTATTGAGCGAAGCATCTCATAATTTCCAGTGCTGTAGCTGGCAATATTATTGGCAAGTGTATTATTCTTTGAAGAGCGAATAACAATACCTGCCTGGGAATTAGTATTTGCAGTATTTCCAGTTAGAGTATTCTTATCTGCGTAATAGGTGTAGATTCCATATAGGTCATTGTCATTGGCAATGTTATCTGTTAAAGTATTGTTATCAGAGTATAACAGTCCAATGCCACATGGATAAGTGGCCATTGCTGTGGGATATACTACAAGATCCGGATTTATGGAAGTCATATCATAATTTTGCGAATTACTGCTTGCGGTATTGCTGATAAGTCTGTTATTGACAGAACTATATAGATAGATGCCAAGTTCATTTCCATTGGCAGTGTTGCCATTCAACGTGTTATGGTTACTTGAACTCTGAAGGAAAATCCCATACTGGTTATGGTAATTAGCACTGTTATCATCTAAGTCATTATTACTTGATTCATATAGATAGATACCATTATATCGATTATATTTGGCTGTGTTACTATCTAATGTATTATCATTGGAGTTTTCAAGGTAAATACCATTTCCATAGTTCCTGCTAAATTCATTAGGAGATACAATACCTTTTGGATCAATGGAGCCGATTTCTACATTCGGGTTGTTATTTGCAGTATTTTCTGTCAGTGAATTATTATTTGAACTGCTGAGGTATATTCCACAATCATTTTCACTGGCAACGTTATCGTTCAAAGTATTGTAATCACTTGAATTGTAAAGGTAGATACCATTCTGTGAGTTTTCACTTGCGTTGTTATCAATAAGGGTGTTATAGGTTGAAATATTCAGATAAATACCATGGAGGATATTGTTAGTGGCAGTATTGCTGATCAGATCGTTATTTCCTGACTGGTAGAGACTAATTCCCGAACCCAGATTATCAAGAATAATGTTACTTCTCAGGGTATTGTTTCCTGAGTACCCAAGATCAATTCCATTATCCTCGCTTGAATTTACGATATTATTGCTTACAGTATTGCTTTCTGAATAATCGAGATCAATTCCGTCATCAACATTTGAATTGAGTATGTTATTGGAGATTGTGTTGTCTCTGGACCCATCGATATTAATTCCGTCATCGCCACTGGCGTTGATTGTGTTGTTGTCCACAATACTACGGTTACTCAGGTCAAGGATGAGACCGTCAGCGGTACTGGAAATAATTTCATTGCTGGTTAGAGTGTTGTCATCCGATTCCTCAATATAAACACCATAGTAGTTTTCACTGGCATGGTTGTTATCAACTATATTCGAATGTGATCTGAAAAGATATATTCCGGCATCACTTCCCGACGCGGTGACATTTTCGATTCTTGAATTGTTCGTATATGCAAAAGCTATACCGTCATATCCATTTGATACTGAAATATCTTTTATGGTGACATCTACTGAGTTTATAACATAAACCTGTCCGGAATCCGGGAGTTCCTGAGTGCCAGTTTCATTTACCAGATAATAGAGTATTTTGCTGTCAACCAGATTACTGTTATCTATATCATGGAGGAAATGCTCCAGGTCTGACCCGGATACTCCGAAATTGTTATTATCAGATGTCATCACGTTATTTTGCAGGGTACCATTAATTGATTCCCAGAGATAAATTCCGTATTCATTGGAACTGACAGTATTGTTTGTCAAAATGGTATTGTTTGTACGGGCGAGGTTTATTCCACAGTAATTCTCAGATATCTCATTATTTGAAATATTTCCATTGGAAGCTGAAAGCATATAGATAGCGGTATAGTTTGTCGCACCGGTAACATTAAATCCGGAAATAGTTACATTGCTGGCTGTTACATTGAAAATATGTGCATCCACTGATTTTGCCTGAACTATTGTGCTGTCAGGACCATTCTCTGAGCGGATTGTTACACTTTTATTAACAACTATGTTTTCCGTGTAAGTTCCGTCTGAAACTATGATTGTATCACTGTTGTTTGCATTAGCAATTGCAGTGGTGATGTTGGTATATTCTTGACCGTCACCGACTGTTATCTCGGCCGCGGACGCTGTTTCGATTACTGAAAATAAGAGCAGTAAGAATAGTGAATATTTTAGGATTCGTAATGTAATTTTTGTCATAAAACCTCTTCCTCTATCATAAATTCGATTCCTAAAAATATTCAAACATATTATATAAAGTAATCTATATTTATGGTGTAAGATATCGATGTCGGAACAACCCAAAGTTTCCATTTCTCTTATTCTCTATGAAGATTAAATTTCGCAAGGATTTTCTAGAAGCCTATATTTGCAAAAACCAGTCTATTAATCGTAAAACTTATATTTTAATAGCCTGTACTGTTTTTGGCATTTTACAGTGATACATAATACGCATGGATATTGTGGACAGGAGGATTTACTTGAATACTGACAATACATTACCGGGAAAGTACTGGATTTACGTGTGGGGAATACTTGCAGTATTTTTTGCTTTTTCCTATGTTGCCTTCATTCCAGAGGGACTTGGTGTGGCAGTTCTCATGAGCATAGTAGTTGCAGTGTTTTTTACCGCATGGTTGATACTTGTGCATTTATTGTGGTTTGAAGGCAGCCTGCTTCTAAAAATCCTGGCTCTCATATTTGGTGGTCTGTTTGCTGTAATATTTGTCATTATAATCCAGTTTGCCTATGAGAAGCTCGTTTTGAAAAAGGCGATCTAAGAAGTACCTATGAACGATTTCAAAATACCCGGTATTGCTTTCGGACTGGCTGCAATGCTCAAACCCTCCTATATTCCAGAGATGGATAGCCGGAATGCTCGAAAAGGATAATTGCAGGAAAATTTTGGTGATTGATATACTGACAGGTATTTTCAGGTTAACTGTTCTTGTAATTTTGCTGGTGTTGTATTGATAGATTAAATCCAGTTTCTCACAACAACAACACCGCAATAACCCCTGCCAGAAACACCCCATCAAATGTCCCCGCGCCACCGATACTAGCCACCGGCGCCCCGATCTTGCTTATTGCCCTGAGGTTCAGCAGGTCGGCACCTATGAGTGTGCCCATGGTCCCGCTCACGTAGGCTGTGATGAAAAGCATGTCCCGGCTTGCTCCGGCCATGGAAACCACAAGCATGGAACTGAGTGCGGCTGCAATGGGTGGAATGAATGCGGGAGATACGATTCCCACACCTTTTACGGGGCGGGCTATGATTTTAGATATCACTGCGACTATGGCGGTCGCGTAGATGGAGTATTGGATTGCTTCCGGGAAGAGGCTCAGCAGGTAGAAAGATACCAGAGCCGGGATAATTGCTCCGCCTACGTTTATTGCCAGGGTTGTCTTTGTCTTGAAAGTTTCCTTGAAAGGAACCCGGTAGGATACTCCGAAGACCTTTACAAAACGGTGGTTCTCAATAGGGGTCTCGGATTCTATCGTCGTGAGAGGGATATTGATATTGCTTCCCAGAAGTGAGAGGAAGAGAAGTACAAAGGCATCACTCCATGAGAACCCGATCCTCGCGAATGCCGTACTGGCAAGGCCGAAAAAGAGGATGGATATGCTGAAGGCAAGTAAGATCACCAGAATGACGGTGAAAATGAACTTCAACGGATGATAAAAAATTCTATGTCTCATGGGTATGCTTCTTGTCCCGGGACATTTTTCTCACAGGAATATCGTCTATTCAAAATCGTCAGATGATTTTGATAGCTGGAAGTTTTCCTTGTCTATGGAATCATCAGCAAAGATATCCCTGTCGATCAGGATCGGAGCATTCTGCCTGAGTGCCATGGCGATGCAATCACTCGGACGGGCATCGAACTCGATATCGCTTCCCTCCCTGTCAAGCCTGAGCCTTGCGTAATAGATGTTGTCGATCTTCTCGTCTATAAACACACTTTCGATCTTCGTTCCCAGTCTCTCAAGCATGGTAATGATCAGGTCATGTGTCATGGGTCTTGGCATTGTCTCGCTCTTCAATACCGAATTGATGGAAAGTGCCTCTGCATTGCCAATATGGATTGGCATAAGGGAACCTTCTTCGTCTTCGAGCATCACAGCGGGAACAGATCTTCCCAGAATATTTACCATAAAGACACCCTTGATGGTGACTTCCTTTAGATTTGTATCAGAGTTCATATGATTCAGAGAATTTTGTTTCGTTCACGATGCACATATTAGATTTACGAATGTCATTACTTAAGATTTTCTGGAATTCCCCTCCGACTCTCCGAAACCTCCACCTCCGGGGGTCTCAATAACAATGACATCTCCCGGATTCAGAGAACATTCGGCTTTTCCCCCAAGTTCAAGAATGACCCCATCCCTTTTAACTATATAGTTACGACCGGCTTTTCCGTTCTCCCCTCCATTCAATCCGGCTGGTTCCACCTCTCTGTGTCCGGATAATATGGCCACTTTCATCGGCTCAAGGAAACGTATCTTCCTGACAGCTCCGTTGCCTCCGGAGTATTTTCCTCTTCCACCACTTCCCTGCCTGATGGAGAACTCCTCCAGCAGTACGGGAAAGCGCCACTCAAGGACCTCAGGATCGGTAATCCTGGAGTTTGTCATATGTGTATGCACCGTATCTGTTCCGTTAAAACCATCTCCTGCTCCTGAGCCTCCGCATATGGTCTCGTAGTACTGGTGCTCTGCATTGCCGAAGGTGAGATTGTTCATGGTTCCCTGGGAGCCTGCCATCACTCCGAGCGCTGTGAGCAATGCATCCACGATCGCCTGTGATGTCTCCACATTTCCTGCAACAACCGCCGCGGGATATTCAGGATTGAGCATAGATCCCTCAGGTATATGGATGTCCAGTGGTTTAAGGCATCCTTCGTTCAGCGGAATGTTCTCCTGCACCAGTGTCCTGAACACATAGAGCACAGCCGCCCTGCAGACAGCCACAGGCGCATTGAAGTTTCCGGGATGCTGGGCCGAGCTTCCATTGAAGTCGATCTTTGCCTCTCTATTTTCCCTGTCAATGCTGACCTTTACCCTGATCTCACTTCCGTCATCAAAGACCTGCACGGACTCCCCGTCCTTCAGCTGGCTGATCACCGACCTCACAGCCTCCTCGGCATTGTCCTGAACATGCCTCATATATGCCTCCACGGTTTCAAGGGAAAATGCCTCTGCAAGCCGTTTTAATTCTATAGCACCCTTCTCATTGGCAGCCACCTGTGCACGCAGGTCCGCGATATTCTGTTGGGGATTACGTACCGGATTTTTGCTGTATAGCAACCATTCGTTTACACCTTCTTCCAGGAAATGCCCCTGTTCGACTATACGCATCCCGTCGGTCATGACACCTTCCTCCTCGATATGTGTACTTCCGGGTGGCATGGAAGCCGGACTGATACCTCCGATGTCAGCATGGTGTCCCCTGGATGCGACATAGAAGACTGGCTGATCCTCAATGAAAACAGGGCTGATCACAGTGATATCCGGGAGATGTGTGCCTCCCCTGAAAGGAGAGTTTATCATGTAGACATCCCCTTCCTGCATATCCCTGAACTGGTCTATGATGGAGCGGACACTTTCTCCCATGGAACCCAGGTGTACGGGAATATGGGGAGCATTGGCAACAAGATTGCCTTTCCTGTCAAAGACAGCACACGAAAAATCAAGCCTTTCTTTGATATTCACCGAATAGGCTGTATTCTGGAGGGTATAACCCATCTGCTCCGCAATGGACATGAACCTGTTATTGAATATCTCAAGCATCACAGGATCGGCTTCTGTCCCGATATCTCTTATTTCTGAGACTTTCTCTACCTTCCTGATCACCAGGCAGTTATTCTCTGTGATTTCTGCCTCCCACCCCGGCTCGATCACAACAGTGGTATTCTCTTCGGCTATTATGGATGGTCCTTTTATCTCTGCTCCCGGTTTCAGGCTAGTGCGTTTGATGGTCGGTATCCTGTGGAAGCTTCCATGAGTGTACATTCTGGTAAAGTTTGTTTTCTCACTCTCGTTTTCGGAAAACAAGGTCTCATTTTCCACCATCTTCTCTCCGGCACCCACGGTCTCCACCGAAATTGCTTCCACAACAAGCTCCTTGTCTTCCATTATGAACCCGAAGCGTTTTCTGTGTTCCCGGTTGAATGCATCGGCAATCTCTTCCCTGCTTCCTGAGTCAACTATAAGGGGCGTATCGGTTCCCATGTACTTTACATGCACCTTGTGAAGCGAACTGATATTTTCTTCCCGGACTCCCTGTGCCAGCATCTCATCTTTTCCTTCTGCTTCCATCCTGGCAAACTCGACACTCAGTTTTCTGACCAGTTCATCGCTTAGCACCTTTTCCACTGCATGTTCCTTCAGTATTCTCTGGTCTGCAAGTCCCATGCCATAAGCTGAGAGCACTCCTGCAAAGGGATGTATGAAAACAGTCTTAAGGCTCATCGAATCCGCAACCCTGCAGGCATGCTGTGCCCCTGCACCACCAAAGCAGCACAGGGTATAGTTCTTGATGTCGTAACCTCTCTGTATGGATATCTTCTTGATGGCATTGGCCATGTTCTCAACAGCGACTTTCAGAAAACCCTCTGCAACCTTTTCGGGAGAGTAATCCTCACCTGTGAACTCCGCGACCTCTTTTGCAAGCTCTTCGAACTTCCTGACTACGATATTTGTGTCAAGAGGCATGTTTGCTTCAGGGCCGAACACATGGGGAAAATGGTCCGGCTGTATCCTTCCAAGCATGAGATTGCAGTCTGTGACGGTCAGCGGTCCTCCTTTTCGATAGCATGCAGGTCCGGGGTCTGATCCTGCGGAGTCCGGGCCTGTGCGGAACCTGCCAGAATCAAAATGCAGCACTGACCCTCCGCCAGCTGCAACGGTATGGATGTGTAACATCGGAGAACGCAGATGCACTCCTGCAAGTTCTGTCTCAAAACTCCTCTCATATTCACCGCTGTAATGGGCAACATCTGTGGATGTGCCTCCCATATCAAATGTGATTATATTTTTAAAACCTGACATTTCCGAAGTCCTGACAGCACCCACTATACCTCCTGCAGGTCCGGATAGTATACAGTCCCTGCCCCTGAAATATCGGGAATCTGTAAGTCCTCCTCCTGACTGCATGAACAAGAGCTGTGTTTTCCCGCCTGATTCGTCCAGCTTTTTTGTAATCATATCAATGTATCTTTTCAATACAGGTGACAGATACGCATCCACAACGGTGGTCTCTCCGCTGCTAACAAATTTCATCAGCGGGCTGACCTCGTGTGAAAGTGATATGTGAGAAAAACCGATCTTCTCTGCTATTCCCTTTAACTGCAGCTCATGTTCCGGGTAACGGTAGGCATGCATCAGCACAATTGCAACGGATCGGATTCCTGTATCATATATCCTTTGAAGCTCTTCTCGGGAATGCTCTATATCCAGTGGTACGATCTCCTCACCCCTGGCAGCATAGCGCTCCTGTATCTCCGCCACCCTGTCATAGAGTAGTTCTGGCAGCCTTATGTTAAGTGCAAATATGTCGGGTCTGTTCTGATAGGCTATGCGAAGTGCATCCCTGAAACCCTCAGTTGTGATAAGGGCTGTTGGCTCTCCTTTGCGCTCCAGCAATGCGTTGGTTCCCACGGTGGTTCCCATCTTTATGGATGAGATCTCTTCGGATCTTACGGACCCTTCGGATAAGGATTCAAGTATGTGCCGGACCCCGTGCATGGCTGCGTCTTCGTAGTGTTCAGGGTTGTCCGAGAGCAGTTTATGTGTAAACAGTTTTCCTTCCGGTGATTTTGCCACAATGTCGGTAAAAGTTCCGCCACGATCGATCCAGAATTCCCAGCTCTCGTTTTTCTCAGAAGGCATACTATCTCCCCGGGATATTTATAAAAATATTTAATGATCAGTATTTCCGGAAACAGGTTTTAGTTGAAAATATATTTATTATAGTTTTTCCCAGATCTGATTGGTTTCAGGGCTTTGTCTGGAACCTGAACCCATCCTCTCCTACAAGAGGCACGAAGGTCACTCCTCCCCAGTCCTCTTTTACAATATTGCCATCCTCATCCTTTTTAATCAGATAGAGGTGCTGGTATATGTCTCCCTCGGGCAATACCATAAGTCCACCTTTTTTTAACTGGTCAAGCAGCATCCGGGGTGTATCGGGTGCCGATGCAGCCACGGATATCCTGTCATAGGGTGCTTCAGCGGGATAGCCCAGGCTGCCGTTTGCCATTATGACTACCACGTTCTCGTATCCTGCATTCTTAAGGTTGACCTTTGCAAAGTTTACAAGAGGCTCAATCCGCTCCACTGTGTATACTTTTCCATCTTTACCGACAAGCTCTGCCATTACAGCGGCATTATATCCGGAACCGGTTCCGATCTCAAGCACCTTGAGTCCTTTTTCCAGCTCAAGCAGGCTACACATGGTGGCAACCATATGGGGTGCGGAAATCGTCTGTGCATAACCTATGGGCAGGGGCGTATCAACGTAGGAACTGTCACGATGGACCTCCGGAACAAAAAGGTGTCTTGGCACCTTTTTCATTGCTTCGAGTACTTTCTCGCTGACTCCCTGACCTCTGAGTGAATTTACCAGCCTTGCCTTTTTCCTTTCATACTCCATGCCGTTCTGCCTTCTCCCCATCCCTGCCGTCTTGCTTCGTCCGCAAATATCCTCTTGATATCCTTGGCCTCGACTACACTGCCTCTGCTCGACAGGAAGCTGCCGTCCCTTTTCTTGATCTTTGTGATCCTGAAATCCGTCTGTTCAGCTTTTTCACTGTTCCCTATCGTGAACTCGTAACCTCCGGGAACCCGCTTTTCCAATGCCTGGGTCTTTCTGCCTTTGTGAACGGATATCCTGACTATCACCTCGTCAATGGCCCTTCCCCAGATGGTATTGATATCCGATGCCATTGCGGCATTAACTCTTTTTTCATCCGTATCGATGGCTGTTACGATGATAGGATAGACCTCATCGTTCTCCTCGTCATCGATTATTATTTCATCATCAACTATAACGGCATCCTCGGATGTCATTCTGTGCGTGCAGGTAAATGATTCCTCTTCCCTGCTTATTATTACTTTTACGTCTAACTTTTTCGGCTTTTCAATAGTTGTGGGATGCACGCTACCGCATTCCTGACACTGCACAACTACATTCTGGCCTGATTTTAATACATCATGCGGCACCTCTATCTTAGGTGAACATGACGGACATACAACTTCTACTTCATCATTCATATTCTCAATAATCCCATTGTCCGGGGTATGTAAATAATTAACTGAGTGAAGCTGATTTTTATTTTCTATAGCTTTGTTATTCATGAAAGGACAAATGAAATTTTATGGACAGTGGTACCCATAATATATTTCTTTTCAACAGTTGTTTCTAAGAAGCAATTTATATAATATATTGTGCATAAATCTCTGTGATATCTGATCACTTTGAAAGGGAATGGATTGATTTTGAAACCAACTGTTTTTTTAGTTAAAAATAAAGTCAAAAGCAAAAGTTCATTCCAAAATATCATCGAAGATGATTTCGATCTGGTTGAAATAAGTCCGTGCAGTGCAACGTTAGAAGCACTGCAAAAAGTGATTCCCGATCTTATTGTTCTGGAAGAGGATATCAAAGATCCTTCTGCCTATGAAATATGCCAGGAGATAAAATCCTCGGACAAATATCATTTCATTCCTGTGATCTTTACAGGTCGTCCTCTGTCCCTGCAGGACAGTTTAAGGCTGGTAGAATCCTCTGCAGATTATTATTTTGCAGAACCTTTTGACAGGAATCTTACCTTTGATTGCTTAAAATCTCTTATCGAAAGGAAGCTGCGCTGCAAACACCTGATGGAAAAATATAACGAGCTTAAAAAAGAGGTTTCGGAAAACAAACCCATCCTGCCTGAATTTCTTTACTCCAAAGACGAAAAGCATTTCAGTTCTACCTTTGAACAGTTTGCAGTAGGAATAACTCAGATCGACAGAGAAGGATATTATCAGAAGGTCAATGACAGGTTCTGTGAAATTGTCGGCTATAGCAGGGAAGAGCTCCTGTCAATGAGGTTCCTGGATATAACTTTTCCCGACAGCAGGGGATTGGAAAGTGAGCTGATATCCAGGGTACTTGCAGGTGAGATCAATGCCTATGAGATTGAAAAAAGGTATGTCCACAAAAAAGGTCATCTGGTCTGGGTCAGGGTATATGCCAGTGTAGTCAGGGACAACTCAGGTTCCATCAAGTATTCTCTTAATATAATTGCAGACATTTCCAGGCAAAAGAGGGTCGCTCACTTCATGAAAGCGAGTCATTCTTCAGGTCAATATACGAATCCAGTTCTGTCGGCATTGTCAAGTTATCCGTATCTGATAAAAGGATAGAGCAGGCAAATGGTGCCTTTTGCAGAATGCTGGGATACGATGAGGATGAAATTATTGGCAAAACACTGAGGGAAATTAGCTATAGCGAAGATCTTCCGGAAAATATCATACAGCAAAAAAAACTGGCAGCCGGGGAAATCAATTCAATCCAGATGGAAAAACGTTATCTGCACAAAGATGGCCATCCGGTATGGGGCTTGCTTCATGCAAATCTTGTATTTGACAAAGATAAGAATCCTCTGTATTTTGTGGGGAATATTCTTGACATAACGGCAAGTAAGCAATCACAAAGGATACTTGAAGAGAGCGAAAAGAAATACCGTGCCTATGTGGATAATTCTCCCTATCCTATTTTTGTGGCGGATGCTTCCGGCAGATTCACAGATGCAAATCCTGCGGCCGGCGTAGTAACAGGATACTCTGAGGAAGAACTTAAAGGCATGTCAATACCTGATATCTGTGATCCGGAATCACTTGAATCAATGATAAATCATTTTAAAAGGGTGAAAACCGAAGGTTATGCTTCCGGCGAATTTGTGTTTGTAAAAAGTGGAGGAGTACGTTTTTACATGCAGGTCGAGGCTGTCAGGATAGATGATAACACTTTCATCGGACTCTGTGTGGATACTACAGAACGCAACATAACCGAACAGATACTGCTGGATGCAAAAATTCTTGCAGAAAATGCGTCCAATTCAAAAAGCGAGTTCCTTGCAAACGTCAGTCACGAACTGCGCACTCCGTTGAACGTTGTTATAGGTTATTCGGATGTCCTTCTGTCTGAAGTGTCAGGAAAGCTTAATGAGGATCAGAGAAAATTTGCAGCCAGTATAAAAGGCGCAGGTTCAAATCTACTGGAACTCGTTAATTCCCTGATATATATCGCAGAAATTGAAGGTGGTAATAGTAGGATCGAATTGAGTGAATTCGATCTTCCGTCATTGATTGAGGATATGAAAAAGATCACTGGAGCAGTTGCGGCTAAAAAGTGCGTATCAATTGATTTTCAAATTGAGAATGATATTGGTAGCATAATTGCAGACAAGTCGAAATTCAAGATGATACTTCATCACCTGATAGGAAATTCCATAAAATTCAATAATGACAACGGCTTTGTGAAAGTGGTCATTGAACGCAAGGATGGGGATATCTTTGTACAGGTTACAGATTCCGGAATCGGAATCCCCGAAGAGAGGCAGCAAGAACTGTTCGATCCCTTCGTCCAGCTTGACTGGTCTCATGCACGCAAGTATGAGGGTGTGGGTATCGGTCTTGCCCTTGTAAAAAGTCTTATTGAAATGCACAGTGGAACTATTGACCTGAAGAGCAAGGTCGGGGAAGGAACAACCGTTGCTTTTACACTTCCTCAAAAATAAGATTTTTCAACATTGCTTCAGGATGTCAATCATCCATCTAATCAAATTTTATACAATTATCCTATAAACCGTGCCAGATCATTAATATAAGTTACAACAAAGATTGAAACAGGACCTTTGATCTGCTTGGGGGATAAAAGGGAGTTTTTGATATGAAAAGAAAATTGCTAAGAAATGCATTGTTAATCCTTTTAGGGGTAATGGTCATTTTTGCTTCGGGGTGCACAGACAATTCCGAATCAGAGAACACATCTGTTCAGGAGGTCCCCGCTCAGGAAACGACTGATGAAGAAATGACAGATGAAACTGGTAATACCGCTGAGGGAGAAACAGCAACTGAAGATGAAGCAACGGATGGCTATAGTCCTGAGATAGATCCTGCGAATTTCGTAGAGCAAATAGACAATCCATACTTCCCGCTTACACCGGGCACGACTTTTGTTTATGAAGATGAGGACGAAGAAGGTGCAACCATTGATGTTGAAATATATGTAACCGATGAAACAAGAGAAGTGATGGGCGTAACCACTACTGTCGTCAGGGAAACCGAATGGGAAGACGGCGAACTTGTTGAAGATACATATGACTGGTTTGCACAGGATGCCGATGGAAATGTATGGTACTTTGGTGAAGAGTCAAATGAGTATGAGGACGGTGAGGTTGTAAGTACTGCAGGTTCCTGGGAGGCAGGTGTGGACGGTGCACAGCCCGGTATCATCATGCAGGCCGATCCACAGATCGGTGATGTTTACAGGCAGGAATACTATGAGGGTGAAGCCGAGGACATGGCCGAGGTGATCGGTCTTGATGACACAGCCACAGTTGCCTATGGTTCCTTCGATAACGTTCTGGTTACAAGGGAGTGGACACCGCTGGAACCCGGTATTGAGGAGAACAAGTACTATGCAATGGATGTTGGTCTTCTCATGGAAGAAAAAGTAGAGGGTGGATCTGAAACTCTGGAACTTGTAGATATAGCTACAGAATGAAAGATTTATTTTTCTTTCATTCTGTTTTTTAGAACACTTTTTGGAAATGGAATTTTTAAAGATGATTTACACCTGTATCAGAAATTATCCTACCAGAACTATTATTTAAAAATATAACTGAATTTAATATGACATTTTTTATGTCCGGGGATAAGGGGGAATGTACTTTGAAACAAAGACTTGTAAGAAATGCAATGCTAGTTTTCCTGACATTGCTGGTTATCTTTGCATCGGGTTGTACTGATAATTCCGATTCTGAAGATGCACCTGTCCAGGAAACGACAGATGAAGGAATGGCCAACGAAACAAACAGTGCAGATGAAGCGTCCGTAGACATGGTAGATACTGCTGATTTTGTGGAAAGTGTGGACAATCGGTACTTTCCGCTGGAGCCAGGAACGACTTTTGTTTATGAAGGACAGGTCCAAACTACTGATACGGATATCGAAGTATATGTGACCGACCAGACAAAGGATGTAATGGGAGTGACCACAACCGTTGTCAGGCAAAGCGAGTCATTTGACGGAGAACTTGTTGAAGAGACTGATAGCTGGTATGCACAGGATGTAGACGGAAATGTCTGGTATTTTGGAAAAGATGTAAAAGATTATGATAATGGTGAGGTTGTAAGTACCGAAGGTTCCTGGGAAGCCGGTGTGGATGGTGCGGAGCCTGGTATCGTAATGTTTGGTGATCCGCAGCCGGGACTTGCATACAGACAGGTATATTATGAAAACAGACTTGAGGATCAGGCTGCAGTGGTCAGCCTTACAGAGAATGTAACAGTACCGTATGGGTCCTTTGAGAACAGCCTTCTTATCAGGCAATGGTCTGATCTTGAAATGGGTTATGAAGTTAACAAGTATTATGCAGAAAATGTGGGGCTGATTAAGGAAATAGCTGTAAGGGGTTCAGATGAGGAATTTGAGCTTGTGAACGTAACTTCTGAATGAAAGCTTACTATTCTTTCATCATTTATCTCTTTTATTTAAACTATTTTTGGAATCGTCTGAAGCATGGGCTGCAATAAATTCCCTGAGCATTTTTGTGCCGAGCAGGGCAGTCTGGCCACTGTCATATTCAGGTGCAATCTCCACGATATCAAATCCTATCGATCTTGGTGCAAGGCTGTGTATGACATCTCTTACCTCAATATCGCTGAGTCCGAAGGGTTCAGGTGTACCCAGGCCCGGAGCATATGCGGGGTCCAGCGCGTCCATATCCAGTGAAAGATATATCTTTGAGCTTCCCAGGTAATCGATGATTTCTGAGAGTACTTCCTTTATTCCCTTCTCGCGGACATTATCGGGTGTATAATATTTGATCCCGTTTTCCCTTGCATAGGTCCATTCTTCCCTGGGACCGCTGCGAACACCGATGGTAACATACTTGTCCGTTACTTCGTTGAGGATGTGCCGGGAGACACAGGCATGGCTGTACTTTACTCCGCTGTACTCCTCGCGAAGGTCGAAATGTGCATCCAGTACCACAAAGCCGATATCCTCTTCTGAGTATTTTGCACATGCTTTCACACAGGGAAGGGTGAGTGAGTGCTCACCGCCAAGCATTATGGGGATCTTCCCGTCAGCAACAATGGGCTCCACGGCAAAGGAAAGTTCCTGCAGGGTATCGTCCACGGTGCTATAATGTTCCAGATTCCCTGCATCGTGTATGAGCAGGTCCTGGTAGTCAATATCAAAATGATGGTTATAGGTCTCGAAATTCTCGGAAGCCTGCCTCATGGCATCAGGTGCCCAGCGGCTTCCGGACCTGAAAGATGATGTACCGTCAAAGGGAACCCCGAAAATAACATACCTTGCAGATTCGTAGTCTGCCAGGGCATCCATCATCTCAGGCTTGTGGAACATGATAAAAAAGAGTGAGGAAATGAGATCGATTATCTCATATCGATCTTCATTTTGCCCATTGCTGTAAGGTAGGTGATCTCTTCTCCTTCGTTGACCCTGTCCTTGTATTCTTCTGGTATGGTGATCTCGAAGGTGGAGAAGTCTCCCATGTCCATTAGCTGGGCAATGTCGCCGGATACGCTGAGTACCTGTGCAGTCTTTCTCTCGACGATCGGTACGTAGACCTTATCAGTAACAGGACCTACAATGGATCTCTTCTGTCCGTCAAAAAGGCCGATGACATCGATCCTTGCCTTTGCAGAACCATGCTTTCCCGGCTTGGATTTGGATATGCTTTTGATCACACAGGGCTCATCATCCACAATGACGTATTTTCCTTCTTTGAGCTCTTTTACTTCAACTTGCACTTTCATTTTGTAATCCTCCGATTCGAAAATATATTAGTGATAATGATTTTGCTGTATAATTCCCTGTTCAGTATATCAAATTTACCTCTGAATACAGAAACCGGAACCATTTTATAGCAGGCACTAAGTTAAACATTCAACTATATAAATCAAATTGTTTGTTTTTCATCAATTCCGGTTATATCAGTACTCATTAAGCAAATTCAGTCTCATTTTTTACTGCAATATCCAGCTCCTTAAGTTTTTCCCCTGTCGGAACTCCGTTCGTATCCCATCCTCTGAAATGATAGTAGTCCGATAAGGCA
This sequence comes from Methanolobus zinderi, assembly GCF_013388255.1. Lineage (NCBI taxonomy): Archaea > Methanobacteriati > Methanobacteriota > Methanomicrobia > Methanosarcinales > Methanosarcinaceae > Methanolobus > Methanolobus zinderi. The sequence continues at coordinate 84,492 of NZ_CP058215.1, read as the reverse complement.
TTCCTGAACTGCTCCCTGTCGATACCGTCCTCCCCGAAGAACCTTCCGGGCAAAATGTCTTCCTTTTCATGGGCGCCATCTGTCCTGTTAAGGATTCTTTCAAGGTTGTATATTCGCTCTCCCGCCTGCAACAGTTCCTCTGCGGAATAATCCATGCCTGTTGCAGCATTAAGAAGGGATACAAGCTCAACCTCACTCATGGCAAAGAATGCAAAAGGGCAGAGTACGAGTGAATCGATGACCGCTGCAAGGTTCTGGAAGTACTGCACAAGTGCGGCCTTGCCATCGAAACTCTGTCTTTTGAGCAGCATGGGTTTACCCATAACCTCGGGTGCGATCATGAATGCATTCAAATGGCAGGCTCCTTTGTTGGACGTTGCATATGCAAGGGCCATACCGGCCGAAGCTCCGGGATCATATCCCGGTATCTCAAGTCCCATGACACTCATGTCGATATCTGTGGCACCCTGTGAGCAGAGGTAAGCATGAGAGCCCCTTGAAAGCTCACTTTTTCCCTCTCCTATTCCTGTAAGTGTGGCTTTCAGGTCGATATCCCCGACTGTAAAGGAGTTCAGTTCCATATATGAAGCAATTGAAGCACCACATGATACCGGGTCCATGCCGTAATCAAGGCAGATGTTGTTAAGTTCGATAATCGTCTTCAGGTCGCTGTTGCCCAGATTCGGCCCGAAAGCCCAGATGGCATCATAGTCGGGTACGGGTGTTCCATCGGTAAATGTTCTCCTGCAACCAATGGGGCAGGCATCACATGGAGTTTTGTTGATCTCATAGTTTTCAGCGATGAATTCCCCGGAGATCTTTTCAGCTCCTTGGAAATCCTTCTTTCGGAAATTCTCGGCAGGCAGGATTCCCATATAGTTGAGCAGGTTCACAAATACCGGTGTCCCGTACTCTGCGAGTCCTTTGGATGCAGGCGGATTTGCAACCAGCAGTCTGTTTGCCTTTTCCACTGACTTTTCAAAAGCATCCCTGTCTGCGACCTCAGGTTTATTGCTTCCCTTTATAACCACAGCCTTGAGATTCTTTGAACCTGCAACAGCTCCGTGTCCTCCGCGGGCCCCGTATATTCTGTCATTTACCATACTGGCCATGGGGAGCATTATCTCTCCGGCCCTGCCTATGCATGCAACTTTTCCCTTAGGTTCCAGCAGGCTGGTGGTTTCAGCGGTATTCTTCCCCCATAGGTGGTCCGCAGGCAGTATCTCTACTTCCTCATCCTCTATATGCAGATAAACAGGATTTTCTGCCTTTCCTTTTATTACAAGAGAATCTATGCCTGCAAATTTCATCTCCGAACCGAAGGATCCTCCTGCGTTGGAGTCAAAGATACCCTTTGTAGGGGGTGATCTTGTGCAGATACTGAAATGTCCCGAAAGCGGTGCAGCGCTTCCGGTAAGCGGGCCGGTGCTGAAGATGAGGGGATTCTCAGGGTCTAATGGTTCAACTTCCGGCTCTGCCATCCGGCTCATCAGAGCACAGGAAATTCCCCTGCCTCCTAAAAACTTCTCAGCATCTTTCTTTTTTGTCCTTGATTCGGTAACTGCATTGTTCTCAAGATCAACGATTACCGTTCTTCCTGTCCACCCAAACATGTTCTCTCCTCTTTTACTGACCTGCAGGACTTCATAGTTACTATATCTCACTTATCTGATAGGGCTTTTTTCTCCATTTCAAGCATCTTCTTCTTGAATTCGACCTTCTCTCCGCAGTTTTCCCCGCAAAAGCCGCCAGTGCCTGAAGATGAGACCACCCTATGGCATGGTATTATTATGGGATAGGGATTTCTGGAAAGCGCTCCTCCCACGGCCCGGCTAGCACCTTCTTTTCCAATGCGACAGGCCAGTTCCCTGTATGTGATGGTCTCACCGTAGGGGATCTTCCTGGTCTCTGTAAGTACCTTTTGCTGGAATTCCGTAAGCTCTGACAGGTCTAGTTCATAATCTGAAAAATCAACTTCCTCCCCGCTAAAATAGCGCAGTATGGCCTGGAAAACGGTCTTATTCTTCATCGTCTTGATCACCGAAAATCTCTTCCTCGAGCTTCTCCCTTCTCTTCCTGGAATGTATCCATCCTATTCCGTAATAGAGTATTATCGAGGATGCTATGATCATGCCGGCTATCAGATAGGGACGTGTGGATTCAAGAAGCAGCGGGTCAGCTTCTAGTTTCTGGTCGTAGCTTGGATACATGATATCTCCTCTGTCATTGCTGTGACCAAGTCCCAGGGCGTGTCCGATCTCATGTCTGGCAAGGTCTCTCATGGTGGTGTCTCCGTATTGCCTCCATGAATATCCCTGGTAGTTACCCACCTCCAGCACGATCTCCACTCGCTCGTATCTGCCATTGATCACATAGGGTTTTGCATAACCTGCAACGCCATCCTGGACTCCTGCATCCTCTTCAAGGTTCTCGACCCACATTATGAGAATATCTGCATCGTCCTCTTCGACTATGACAAATTCCGGTGTGTATTCAAGCTGGCCGTTACCGCCATTGCTCCAGTACTCCAAGGCACTTTCCACCTGAGTCCTGTAGCTTGGACTGTAGTGCTCCGGAACGTTCTCATCATCTATGTAGACCGTGATCGTCGTATTATCCCAGGGCATGGGGTTGAGTTTCGGATAGTCCGTACTGCCCGGTGCGAAGATTGTAGTAAAGAAGATGAGGATCAGGCCGATCAGCACTGCGGTTTTTAGCTTCTTGTATGGCATTGTATCCTGAACAGGGTTATTATCAGCTTCTACATATATCTATGGATACAAATTAGATCTTAATGGATACATCCTTTTGCCAGCGTAAAAGTAATTATGGTTCTGAACAATCAGGGAGTATGCAAAAAAAAGTGGCTGTGGTCTTTGACAGTGCAGGTACCCTGCTTCATATGTACCGTGTTGCAAAGGACGCAGGTACCGGTATGATACTTGAGGATATCCAGTCCACTCTTCTGGTAGCCCGGAAACCTCACCGTGCACTTGTGATAGTCAATGCCGATCTTGAAGAGGTATCATACTGTGATCCGAAGCTTACACTCCACGGTCTGATCAAGCAATATGATATCAAACTGGACATAAGCTGTGCAAGCCGGCCCTTTGAACTTGAAGAGGTATATGGTATCATCGAAAAAAGTGATGTTTGTGTCAGTGATGTGAACGATGTTGTATCCCATGTTAGAGGACACTGCCCTGATATCTTCTATCTGGCTGCCGGTATAATCGTGGATGCCCAGGATTATATGATTCCCTATGTTCTGAGCACAGCAGGAAAAATGTACTCCGATACTCCTGCTGCCATCGCAACTCTGCAGGATATGGGTGTTGATGTTTTCATAGCATCCGGAGACGGTTACAATAACCTGGAAAAACTTGCAATGTCCATCGGTATTCCCATGAGCTTTGTACACGGGGTTGCCACCACCCGTGATAAGGAAAGGATTGTACGGGAATTGCAGGAAGAATACGATTCCGTGGTCATGGTGGGGGATGGAATGAACGATATACTTGCACTGAGGGCGGCGGATGTGGGTATTCTGACGGTGCAGCAGGGTGATGAAAGGCCTGATGTCCTGCGCAGATCTGCGGATGTGGTGGTCGGAAATATTCTTGAAGTGGCAACAGTTGCTAAAAGTTTGCTAAATTCAGAAACATTAGAAAATCATGATCAATGGCCGGTTTTTAGAAGTTAACAGTGCTAAATATGTGCGTTATGTTTATGTACTGAGTTAAATAATCCAAGTGTAGTTTATTTAAAAAATCATTAAAATGTTGTCACCAGGATCACAGGGTTCCTGCATCATTAGTTTTGTATTGAAAATACAAAACCATTAAGTAATTTGCCTATATATGCATAGACACATATAATGGACAGTAAACCCCATGCATCCGGTAGGCGGAGGAAATCGTATGGCAGTATTTATTGAGGTCAAAGACCTTTCACTGGAATTCGACGGCGTTAAAGTTCTGAAAGATATCAACCTGAGTATCAATGAAGGTGAAGTGCTGGGTATTCTGGGAAGAAGTGGCTCAGGCAAGACTGTACTTATGCACGTCCTGCGTGGAGTCGAAGAGTATGAAGGGATAAGCGGTTCGGTTATCTATCACCTGGCACGTTGTGAGAAATGCGGCCATATAGAGCCTCCGAGCAAGACAGGAGAAGAATGTCCTGCCTGCGGCGGTGACACCTTAAAACCATTTGATGCTGATTTTGTCAAAATGCCTCTGCACGATCCGAAGAGAAAGGACATTACCAAAAGGATCGCGATCATGCTCCAGCGCACATTCGCGCTATACGGTGATGACAGGGTTATTGCCAATGTGGTAAATTCCCTTACCGAGATCGGGGTAAGCAGTGAAGATGCACTGAGCAAGGCCGTAGACCTGCTGGAAAAAGTACAGCTCTCCCACCGCATGATGCACGTAGCCCGTGACCTGAGTGGTGGTGAGAAACAGAGAGTTGTGCTGGCACGTCAGCTTGTAAGGGATCCAATGTTGCTGATAGCCGATGAACCCACAGGAACACTTGATCCACGTACAGCAAAGGTCGTACACGACGTGATAGAAAAGGCTGTCAGGGATTATAATATGACCATGGTGATCACATCCCACTGGTCCGATGTTGTGGAGGACCTTGCTGACAAGGCCATCATACTGGAAGACGGAGCCATTGTCAGTGAAGGCGATCCTGCTGATATCTCAAAGGAGTTCATGCAACGTGTGTGCTCTGTTGATAAGAGCTGCGAGGTTGAGATAGGAGATCCTCTGATCAGGGTGGACAACCTGGTGAAGAAATATATATCTGTCAGCAGGGGTGTGGTATATGCTGTTGATGATATCTCCTTCGAGGTCAAGGAAAGTGAGATCTTCGGACTGGCAGGTACAAGCGGTGCCGGAAAGACGACAACCTCCGAGATTCTTATGGGTATAGTTCAGCCGACAAGCGGTGAGGTCCAGGTCAGGGTCGGTGACGAATGGATAGATATGAAAAAACCCGGACCCGAATGCAGGGGACGCGCACTGCAGTATATGGGTATACTGCATCAGGAATACGGACTCTACAATCACAGAACCATTATTGACAATCTGACAGAGTCAATCGGTATCGACCTTCCATACGAGCTTGCTGTCAGGAAAGCTATCAATACTCTGATGTCAACCGGTTTTACCGAAGAGAAGGCAAAATCTATATTATCAAAGATGTCAGATGAGATTAGTGAAGGAGAAAGGCACAGGGTTGCCCTCGCCCAGATATTGATGAAAGAACCGGTAATAGTTGTAATGGATGAGCCTACCGGTACAATGGATCCCATCACAAAAAAGGATGTTACAAGGTCCATTCTCACAGCACGTGAAAAGATGGGCGATACATTTATCATAGTATCTCATGACATGGATTTCCTGCAGGAGATATGTGATCGCGTTGCTCTTATGAGAAGCGGCAAGATAGTGGATGTAGGCGACCCGGATATTGTCCTCTCACAACTTACAGAAGAGGAACGTCTGGAAGCTGCAACGGAATCATGACGAAAAACTTAAGGGGTGTTTAACCCCGATTATATAAGAGGTGTTTGACACGAGCGATGAAATTACGGTGGAGATCAATGGCTACGAAATCAAGTTGCCGGAAGGTTCAACTCTTGAAGATGCGATCAAGGTGTCAAATGCCCCGTACCGGAAAGGTACGGCAGTCGGGATATTAATAGAAAAAGAGGATGTCAAGGCCAAAAGTTCCCGGGAATACAAGGTAAGGACATCCAAGGGCGATTTCAGGATAGAACTGGATGAAAACACATCCTCATCCACGGAAAGATGGCTGGATAATTATGATAAATACAGTGACCTGCCGGTACGCTGGGTAAGCAGGAACGCCATTGCTTTTGGCCCGTTTGTCTCGGACACAGGCAGCGTCAGGGGGAACATGGAATTCGGGGCCTTTGAGCTTATGTTCGCAGCCGGAGGCGGTGATCCCGATAACACACATCTTATTTTTACAAGGGACAAACATGTTGCCGAATACGGTGCACCTGAAGAAGGCACATTCGCAAAAGTGATAAGTGCAAAACATGTCCTGCTGGATCTGGGAAAAAGTGACAGGATACTGGGCATCGAACCCTTCGTGGAATGGGAGGAAGTAGGAGAACATATCTTCACCACGGATCTCTCCACAAAGCTGGAAGCTGGCATGAAAGTCTTCACCTATGTGGAGATCGAGATCGACCCGGAGGCTCCGGAAGGTGCAGAACACCTGTTTGCGATCACGAGGGACGGGACATTCAATGTCGATTTTGTCTCATCGTCTTTTATTTCAGACCATCGTTTCCTGGGTGAGATCGTAACTTATGAGAATTTCGAGTCAAGGTCGGCAGGTTCGGTCTTTGTCAGGACCGTGGGTTACGGTTCGGGCAAACTGTTCATTGCCACGGATGACAGGACGTCCACTATCATGCATTCGGTTGTAGGCCATGTTGTCAAAGGGTTACAACTTGCAAAAATGACAACTTCCGGTCAGAAGATCACCATTGAGACATCTCCCGAGCCCATTATGCTTCCGGGAATAAGTCATATGGAAGCGGAAGAGAAAATGAAGGCTGTGGGTGTTGAGGTTGTCAGGAAGGGGTATACAGAGGATGAAGGTTTCATTGTCAGGCAGGATCCCGAAACCACCATTGATATACTGAGGTCGGGCAAGGTCACCCTCACAGGTGTGGACCCCGGTCATCTTGTGAAGATAGAACTCTATGATGAACTTGCTCCGAAAACCCTCGACTTTTTCAGACACGCTACGGACCTGCAATATAAGCCCGTGGGCGTGTTACCTGTGCTCATGACCTATGAGAACACTTATATCTTCAAGGCGGAAAAGGAAGCTGAGAAGTACAAGGAGATATTACCTGAGAACATTCCCAAAGGAGTTGTCAGTGCAGGTGAGATCGGTGTGACCAACCAGGCTGCAAAGAGAGCAGGAATGGTGGGTGTGAAAGCCGAGGATAGTGATCTTTTCGGGCCTACCGGTGAGAAGTTCACAAGCACCAATATCATCGGAAAGGTTATTGAGATGGATAAGCTCAAAACCCTGAAAGACGGGGATATCATGTATGTAATAGAAAGCAGCCGGGAGGATGAGTGATGTCAGACAGAGAAGAAGATGATGTTATTACCAAGCTTGTTGTGATCAGCTCTGACAGTGTCCTGCCGATAGATGCTGCCATGAAGATATATGAATCCGAGACCAGTATAGTTATCAAGGAGACATGTTTCGGGACCATGGTCACAGGTCCGAGGGAAGCTGTCAACAGGGTCGTAAAAGAGGTTGTAGACCTTGACAGGAATCATATATTCGTAAAGGAAAGGGGTTTTCCGCCCGGCGACGAGAGGCGCTGCCGTGCAAGCAGAGGCGGGGGGCCAAGACCCGGTTTCCATTATCTGCGGGAAGAGGTGCAGATGCTTCCAACAATAGGGAAAGCACTTGATGATTATGAGAAGAAGATCCCGTTGAAAGAGACCGGGAAAAAGAAAAAACTTGAGGTCAAACAACTGGAAGATATCATTGAATCCGCGTTATGAGGCATTATCATGGTAAAAGTCATTATTTATCCTACAAACAGTCTGATACTCTCGGACCTTGTCGAGAGATTCGGGCATACACCCATTGCTATGATGGAAAAAATTAAGGAGAAGATATCCACCGTGAGTGTGGATTCACCTCCGTTGAATATTACGGCAGAGGAACCAAAGACCGGATTGAAGTATGCAGCCGTTGAAGTGCCCGCTGGTGTCAGGGGAAGGATGGCGATAGTGGGTCCCATGATCGATGAGGCGGAAGCAGCCATCATTGTGAACGAATCGCCCATGTCCTTTGGGTGCATGGGTTGTGCACGTACCAACGAGCTCACAAAATTCCTGATAAGAGAGCGTGACATCCCAATGCTTGAAGTGGACTATCCCACAGGGGACGAGGAGGCCAGGGAATTCGTGTATGAGATAGGTGAATTCTTAAAATCTCTGCCCGGTGGCAAGAAGGAGGGTGAACAGTGAAGGACGAAGGTGTTGTAAAAGTAGCCCTGGTATCATGCGGCTCCGAGTATGCGGGGGTTCATGGTGAACTTGAGTCCGTGGCGGAATCGGTCAATGCAAAACTTGTCTATCCTGAGATCGATGTTGCTTCCCTGGATAATATGGGAAAGGATTTTGGTATTGAGGCTGCAAGTCCCGATCTTCGCCTGATGATGGCAAGAGCAAAGGCTGTTGTGGAAGGCATTGCGGATGTGGACGGTGTATTCATCACCTCCTGTTTCAGGTGTGCAGAGGCTGCAATTGTCAGAAATGAAGTGCGTCGCTATATTCACAGATATTCGGATATTCCTGTTATCAGTTATTCTTTCACGGAACGTACAACCGCTGCAACCCTGATGACCCGTATGGAAGCCCTCACGACCATTGCAAGACGCAGGCATCTGCTTGCAAGGGAGAACCAGAGCGGTCTGACAGCGGGTATAGATTCTGGTTCCACCACCACCAAGGCCGTTATTATGAAGGATGATGAGATCATCGGTTCCGGCTGGGTGCCCACGATCAAGGTTATCGAGAGTGCTACAGAGGCCTTTGATCAGGCACTTGAGGAAGCAGGTGTCAAACGTGAGGACATACAGGCAATGGGAACCACGGGCTATGGTCGTTTCCTGGTTGGTGAACACTTTAACGCTCAGCTTATACAGGAAGAGATCACGGTAAACTCCAAGGGAGCGGTTTACCTTGCTGACAAGCAGAAGGGTTCGGCCACTGTCATCGACATAGGAGGTATGGATAACAAGGCCATATCCGTTGAGGATGGTATCCCCGGAATGTTTACCATGGGAGGCATCTGCGCCGGTGCATCAGGTCGTTTCCTGGATATGACCGCCAAGAGGCTGGGTGTGGACATTACCGAACTGGGCGCGCTGGCAGTAAAGGGCATGCAGCAAAATGTGAGCATGAACAGTTACTGTATTGTTTTCGGTATCCAGTCCCTGGTGAACTCACTTGCAAAGGGTGCAAGTCCCGAAGACGTTGCTGCTGCTGCCTGTTACAGTGTTGTGGAACAGATATTCGAGCAGCAACTGCAGGAAGTCGATGTAAAGGAACCTCTCATACTTGTGGGAGGATCATCACTTATTGAGGGTGTTCCCAAGGCACTTGGTGACCTGCTAAAGGTTGAGGTACTTGTTCCTCCGAACTCCCATCTGATCGGTGCGGTGGGAAGTGCCTTGCTTGCATCAGGATATGTGGAGGATTAACTCCATGGAAGCTCTCGAGACCTTTATTGTAGAATCCACGGTACCTGAGGAAGGTGAAGCTTACAGGAGCATAATCTCGGACGTCATCTCGGAGCTTGTACTGGGCGGAGCCATCGGTAGAATAAAGGTTGTCATCAGGCCCGAGGATTCGCTCTTTCAGATGGCTATTATCCTGAGAGGAAGCCAGAACCCTGTAAAACTCTCAGACTTTGGCGAGGCAGGATACGGGGCACTGGAAAAGAAAGAGGTCAAAATCACGATCAATGAGGAAAAGTATCTGCCTGCCCTGCTTGAGAAACTGTGGGCAAGGTACGGCCGTGGAAATGTGACACAACCCGAGAGAAGGACCGTTCTTGTAAGACAAAAAGGTGATCTTGAAACGGAGATAGAGTTCCTGATGGAAATGGTGGTTGCCGATCCGAAACAGACCCTGCTCTCAAGACTTGTGGAAATGGCAATAAGGTCAACTCCCGAGGGTTTCAGGGTGCGTTATCATTCCATGAAGGACAATTATTTTATTTTCGTGGCCAGTGAGGACAGCCTCAGACCCGAATGGATAGATGAAGGGCATAAGATACTTGCCGAACTACAGGAGGTGGAATAATGGCTGCAGTGCTTGAACCGTATATCTACGAAGGTGGTATCCATAAGCACACCCTGATCACCGAACTTCTGGAAGATCTGGGCGGATACCTGATACAGAAGGTACCGGCTGCCACAGAAGTCACCCTTACCATGCTGATACCCCGGGAAGATGTGCATCTGATCGAGGAGCTCGGCAAGAAACTGCTCGGCACACTCACAAAGGCTCCGCTCACGGGCACTGAAATCGCCGTGGTGTCTCCTACATTGGCATCCCATCACCTGCCCCACTCTGCCTGCGACGTTGCAGAGCACCTGCGCAGGGATGGTGCCAATACGAATATGCTCGGTCTTGCAAGAGGTATGGGAAGAAGGGTTGCGCTGTCTGCTGACTATGAGCGCAGGCTTATAAACGAGCATGATCTGGCTGTATTCTCTTTTGGTACCTTCAGTGACTGTATCAAGAACAAAAAACCAAAGCTTCTTGAAGGTGTGAGGATTCCCAAGGTAGTGACCGGAGGCCCGGAGCTTAAGACCGAGGAGGTTGCACATGCCGATGTGTATGTGGGTAATATAGGAAGGGTTGCCCACCGTCTGCGCAAATCGGATGAGATCAGTTCACTGGATGTCATGAACCAGAAGGTCGGTGAGGTCGTGGAAAAGATGCGTGAGGAACTTGCAAAGGATCCTCTGGCGGTACTGCCCCCGAGGGTTATGAAGGAAGTGCATGAACAGGTACCTCAGATATACGAGGTACTCACGCCAGCCCCGATAACCCTGCAGCTTGACGGTCTGCGCATAAAACTTCCCTACGGGCAGTTCCATGAAAAGATAGAGAACCTTGAATTCGATGAGGGTATAAGGCTTTCAGAGCTTGCAAGGATAACCCCCTCCAAAATGAAAAATTATATATTGGTCAAAATCAAACGTGAATCTGAGGTTGGCTTTGTTATTTGACAGCAATCGTCCATCTCTCTGAACCGAGGCTGTTCTCATGGAAATCGAAAAGATACGGAAAACTATTGATAAGGATACCGACGAGGCTGTAGAAGATATTCTCACAGAGGTGGAAGAACGTTATGGTGAAATTCCGTATATTGTGAATTTCATGAAGGACATGCCCGAGCTGTTCATCCCGAGGATGATATACGAGAACAGCGTCATGCGTGAGTTCAGGCGTATGGACCCTAAAACTGTGGAACTCATATGTATTGCTGTTTCCTCAGCACTTCGGTGCGAATACTGTCTGAAGACCCATGTAAGGGTTGCGAAGAGACTTGGAGTATCAAAGGAAGAGATATTCGATTCTATTCTGATTGCTTCCACGATATCCAATGCCGCCGTGCTTGCTGAAGGTACACGTTCCCTGGACTCGGAATTCAGCGAGGATGAGTCCGAAAAGCAGAATAGCAGGGATGGTACCTGCACGATCTGCAATATCGCTTCGGAGCTTCCCGAAGAAGAATAATTTTCAGTAGAAAGGTGTTCCTGCTATGAGAACGCCTACGATGTAACCCAGGATCACACCACCGTTCAAAAATGGTAGTCCTGCCTGTGGTTTTCCTCTCATTACAAGTACTGTTAGTGCAATGAATCCCACTAGAGTACCTACCATGGCTGCCAGTGCCGGGATGTTTATGAATCCTGCTATCCGGTATGCGTCTGTGAGGAAGATGTTTGCCGATACCACAAGTATGGTCGGCATGATGGCGTCTCCCAGACCCATGAAGAACGCTTCCCTCTCCTCTCCCTCTTCTTTTTTGAAGGAGTCCTCGATAAAGGAATATTTCATGTGCTTTGGCATCACGAAAAGTATTGGGAGACGCATATCCATAACTCCTTCTGCAAGGTCTATCATGTGTTTTGTCCTGTAAACTGCGATGGCATCATATATTGCCAGAAGTCCGAGGAGTACCACCACCGGTATTATGGAAAGTGAGATGCCGAATATTGCACTGGCTCCCGCACCGATTAGCAGTCCCACTGTGTTTATCACATACCATTCCGGGAACTTATAGAGGAGCACGGTCAGGATCACGGCAAGGGAAATTGAGATCACGTTATTGATCAGAGCGGATACTGTGGTAAGTGCAAACAGAGCGTAGAATACATAATACATCGTTGAAGCCACTGCAAGCAGGATGACCAGTTGTATTATCCACTGCATACCTCTTCTGATGGCCATCAGCAGCAGGAATGTGAATACGAGTATGGCACCAATGTAGAATATGGCGTTTGAGGCATCATCAGGGTCTTCGAATGCCCTCATATCCTCGGCCACCATGGGTGCGGCCAGTAGAAGGGCCACCAGCTGTACGATTATAATGATACCTGCCATTGCGAGCATTGGCCTGTATTCTTTGAAGCTTTTTTCCTCCGAACTCAATTAATAAACTCCCGTTATTTATTACAAATATTTATATCAGTTCCAAATATGTTATGAGCATATATATTTAATACTATGCCACATCTCTGTCAAATATAAAACCTATAAGTACAATAGGATACCCATATAAAGCAAAAGAGGGAACGAAAATGGAAAGCCGGGATATTATATTCTCAGTTGTAATGGTAGTGTCTGCGTTTGTTCTGACATATGAATGGCTTGGAAGGTTCAAGTACAGTCCGGCAAACGCTCTGATCATACTTGCCGCCATCGTGATGGTTGGTTCTCTGGCAGCTATGATCCTGTCTGTAGATATGCGTCTCAGAAAAATAGACAGCATGCTTGAGGCAAAGGAACGTTCATTGAGAATAAATGTCCAGAGCGTCGAGGGCAACCTTGACAAGAGGATGAACGAGGTTCTTGGCAGAGTGGATGACGTAATGAACTCTCTGGAAAGGACCCGTTACAGATGAATTTTCTTCTTTTTCCAGTTTATTCCAGCATTAATCCGAAAGTCATATTAACAGGATGTTATGTACATGGGATTCAATGTCTTCCATTCTAGTGAGAGGTGCGTAAATGCGCATTAACTTAGAACCGGTAGGAATAATTAAAAAAGCTGGTAAATGTTCTGAGGTTCTCATTTATTCCGAGTTCGAGCAGTTGATAAAGAATATCGCTACAAGGCTTGGAAATAGTGATCCTGCAGAACAGAGTCTTCTTATTGTTCACAGAAATAAGGACAATAAAGACATTCATCAGGTACAGGTTACGAAAACAAATATTATCGATCGGGTGGGGAATATCTTAAAAGTGGGGAAGATAGATGCCAACGATGACTCGGTCATCGACGTAAGGCTCAACGAGTAATTATAAGACTCTATTTGAAAAAAGGATGAAAATAAATGGGTACTGATATAGGGGACCTCTTGAAGAAAAGGCCGGTGGAACTGCCAGATCTGACTGCCAGAGTGGTCGCCATCGATGCATACAATACCCTGTACCAGTTCCTGAGCATAATACGCCAGAGGGATGGCACTCCTCTTAAGGATTCCAGCGGGAATATCACATCCCATCTGTCGGGAATACTGTACCGGATGACAAATCTAGTGGAAGCAGGAGTAAAACCTGTTTTTGTTTTTGATGGCAAGCCCCCCGAACTGAAGTCCGGGACCATTGAAAAGCGCTCCCAAATCCGTGAGAGTGCAAAGATAAAAGCCACCGAAGCGCGTGAAAAGGGACTGGCCGAAGAAGCGTACAAGTATGCACAGGCTTCCTCAAAGGTGGATGCCACAATAGTTGAGGATTCTAAGAAACTGCTTGATGCAATGGGAATCCCCTTTGTGGATGCACCCTCGGAAGGTGAGGCACAGGCAGCTTATATGGTCAGAAAAGGAGATGCTGATCTTATAGGTTCACAGGACTATGATTCTCTGCTTTTTGGTGCTCCGTCTGTGGTCAGGAACCTGACCGTCTCCGGGAGGAGGAAACTGCCCGGAAAGAACATCTATGTGGATGTGAAACCTGAGATAATCGATCTTGAGGAATCCCTGACAGAACTTGGGATAAGTCATGAACAGCTTATCGATCTTGCTCTCTGTGTCGGAACCGACTACAACAGCGGACTCGAGAAGGTCGGCCCTAAAACGGCACTCAAGCTGGTAAAAGAGCATGGCAGTATTGAGAATATTCTGGATGCAAAGAAAGCTGAGATCGACAAACTGGAATCGATTAAGGGATTCTTCACGGACCCTCCGGTATCAGATGATTATGAGCTGAAATGGAGCAAACCAAAAATTGAAACTGTTATCGATCTGCTCTGCACGGAACATGACTTTTCAAATGCCAGGGTTACAAAGGCACTGGAACGCCTGGAAGCATCTTCCGGGGGCGGCCAGAGTACCCTTGACAAATGGTTCTAATTTTTGACAAGCAGTGAATCGCCTGTCATATCCTCAGGCTTTTCTATGCCAAGCATCTCAAGCATTGAGGGTGCTATATCGGCAAGCTTTCCGTTTTTCAGAGATATGCCCTTATCCGGATTTACAAGAACACATTTTACAGGGTTGCAGGTGTGTGCGGTATGTGCTCCTCCTGTGTCATAATCCAGTATCTTCTCGGCATTACCGTGATCCGCTGTGATAAACGCCGCTCCGCCTGCATTTATCAGAGCATCGATAATCTTTCCTACACACTCATCCACCGCTTCTACAGCTTTGACCGTGGCATCAAAGAAACCCGAGTGTCCGACCATATCCATGTTCGCAAAATTGAGGATAATTGCATCATATTTGCCTGATCTGATACGCTTTACAAGCTCGTCCGTGACCTCATAGGCACTCATTTCAGGTTTCAGGTCGTATGTGGAGACCTTTGGGGATGGTATGAGACATCTTTCTTCTCCGGGGTTCTGTTTCTCCTCTCCGCCATTGAAAAAGAAAGTAACATGGGCGTACTTCTCGGTTTCAGCGATACGGAGCTGTTTTCTGCCAGCTTTGCTCAGGACCTCGCCCAGTGTATTTTTTATTGTCTCAGCAGGGAATGCCACCGGGACATCCAGTTTCTCATCGTACTCGGTCATGCATACATAGAACACATCCGGTTCTGCTTTTCTTTCAAATCCTTCAAAATCCTTCTCCACAAAAGCATATGTGAGCTGGCGTGCCCTGTCCGGCCGGAAGTTAAAGAAAATTACCGAATCTCCGTCCTTCACAGTTGCAACAGGATTGCCTTCTTCGTCAACTATCACCGTGGGTTTGACGAACTCATCGTTCTCACCCCTGTCATAGGCAAGTTCTATGGCTTTAACCGGGTTTCCTGCAACAAGTCCTTCTCCAAGTGTGAGAGCATCGTATGCTAGCTCCGTCCTCTGCCATCTCTTATCACGATCCATTGCATAGTATCGGCCCGATACAGTTGCCACCTGTCCGTAGCCGGTATCTTTCATGAGCTTTTCCTGCTCCTGCATATCTTTGAGTGCTGCTCTTGGTGGCACGTCCCTGCCGTCAAGGAATGTGTGGATGTAGACGTTGTCAAGTCCTTCTCTTTTTCCCATTTCCACAAGAGCTCTCATGTGGCTCATGTGGCTGTGTACTCCACCATAGGAGAACAGGCCCATTATATGAAGCGAGGAAGCGTTCTTCTTTACATTCTCAATAGCCCTGAGAAGAACAGGATTTTCAAAAAAAGAGCCATCTTCTATTGCCTTGTTAATCCTGGTGTAATCCTGATAAACTATCCTTCCGGCACCGATATTCAGGTGACCTACCTCTGAATTTCCCATCTGTCCTTCGGGAAGTCCCACGGCATTCCCTGCAGCATTCAGCAGGCAGGAAGGATATTTCTCTACAAGGCTGTCCAATACAGGTGTTTTTGCAGCCTGGATCGCATTACCGGTTTTTTCCTCTGTATAGCCCCATCCGTCAAGTATCATTAACAAAAGAGGCTTTTTAACCTGTGACATATGGGTTGAGATATGTCTGAAGGTTCATAAATGCGTTGTTATGGTTCCAGGCTTACGGGATTGTTCAGCAGGCGGAATTCCCTGTTTACCATTATGAGCGTGACCAGAAATGAAAGGCCGTCCGAGAGCGGGAACGCCATCCATACTCCTGTTAACTGGAAAAAGTTCGGGAGTATCAGCACAAAAGGTATCAGGAACAGCAACTGCCTGCTCATTGAAAGTATGAAGGAGGGTTTTGCCTTTCCGATAGCCTGGTAAAAGGAGGCTCCAACTATCTGGAAACCAACCAGTGGCACGGCTATTACCATTATGCGTGTGGCATACTGGCCGGAATTTATGAGTTCCTGATCACTGCTGAAAATACTGAACAACTGTTCTGGGAAAAGGAACAGAAGCAGGAAACCCGTGACCGACATTATGGTTGTGATAGCGATTGAAAGCCTGACGGACTGTTTTACTCTGTCGAAGTTTCTGGCTCCATAATTGTATCCGACAATGGGCTGCAATCCCTGTATCACACCGAACATGGGCATGAAAGTGAACATGAAGAGCCGGTTGATTATTCCGAATATGGCGATCGCAATATCTCCTCCGTATACTGCAAGTGCATTGTTCAGCACTATTATCATCAGACTGCTGGAAGCATTCCTTGCAAGTGGACTGGAGCCAATCGCCAGTATCTCTTTTACAATACCGATATCCGGTTTGAGATATCTCATGTGGAAGTTCAGCATGCTTCTGCCCGTCGCAAAATAGTGGACCAGATAGAAGGCTCCCACTGCCTGTGCCAGGACCGTGGCTATTGCAGCACCCTTTATGCCCATATCAAAACCGAAGATAAATACGGGATCCAGTAGAATATTTAGCCCTGCTGATGCTACCATGGTGTACATTGCTACCTTCGCATTGCCTTCGGACCTGACAACGTTGTTCATTGCCAGAGCATAGATGAAGAACACAGAACCCAGAAGTATTATACTCAGATAGTCCAGAGAATACGGTAAGATCGTTTCAGTGGCCCCGAAGAGTTTCAGGATTGGGACTATGAAAATGCTTCCAAGTATGGTTATCAGTACGCTGGATATTATGACCAGGGACAGGATATTTCCCATTGTCCTTTCTGCCTTCTCGTGATTCTTCTCCCCGAGGGCACGTGAGATTATGGACGATCCGCCAATTCCCATTGCAAGGGCAATGGACATTACGATCATCATTATCGGGAATGCTATGGCGATACCTGCGATTCCCTGTATGCTGTTCTCGCCCAGGGCCTGTCCGACAAAGACCGTATCCACGACATTGTAGAGGGCCTGCACTATCATACCTATGGTTGCAGGTGCGGACAGTCTGAAAAGCAACTTCCCTATGCTTTCATCGGCCAGTAACTTACTACGCTCATGCAAAACTTTCATCCTCGATACTGTGAAAACAGGATGGTATATTAGAAGAACAAAGCTATATATGATTTTCTTCGCTAATTAATCATGATCGAATGTGAAAGATGCGAACGCAGCGAACTGGTCTGAGAGTTACGATGCTCTTATTCTTGACAGCAGCATATTGAACATGAGTAAGAGATTGCTTTCGAACATGATGACATCAATGTTGCTCCTGTCCCTTTTAGTTGCACTCAGCACCGTGAACTCAAGGTCTTTTTCAGCTTCCGTGCGTATAAGCTCAAAGGGATTGGAAAAATCCTTTTTTTTCTCAATGACGGCCCTGCGGATATAGAAAGGATCCAGGTAGTTATTGATCCACAGGGAAAGCTCTTTCCTGTACTTGATGGAAAGTGCCATGTTCCTGATTCTCTTCAATGCATAGTTCCGGTTTTCTTCGCAATATGCAGTCCATTCAGGCATTTTATACCTCCCGTGTTTGATCCGGATTCGGATCTCAAACCATTCCCGATTAAATATTGATTTCAGTCAATAATAAATTTACTCCTCTCAATATTTATATTTATCTTATTATTTAATTGGTTTTTTCTTTTCGATATTTATTTATCCGAGTATAAGCCACTTTTATACGGGGAACAATTCGAATTCCGGAGTTCTGGTTATGGTAGAAAAGATCGAAAAGTCAGAAGAAGAGTGGAAGCAGATACTTTCAAGGGATGAGTTTTTAGTCCTGCGGAAAAAAGGCACAGAACCGGCTTTTACAGGTAAGTATTATGATCTCAAGGAAAAGGGAACTTACCTGTGTGCAGCATGCGGTCAGGAGCTTTTCAGCTCGGAAGATAAATATGATTCCGGTACAGGCTGGCCGAGTTTTACAAAGCCTATTTCCGAGGACCGTGTTATACGCAAAGTGGACAATAGCTACTTCATGCAACGCACTGAGGTTCTGTGCAGCAGGTGTGGCAGCCATCTGGGTCATGTATTCGACGACGGTCCCAAACCCACAGGTGAGAGGTTCTGTATGAACTCAATATCACTGGATTTTAAAAAAGAGGAATAGGACTAAAGGATTAAAATTAAGTGAGAGAAACCCTCACCCTTATCTGACATTTACCTTGAGAGTCATCTCAGGTACATCTTCTACACTGAAGGTATAGGTTCCGCTTTCAGTGAAGGTGTAAGCGAACGCATCGTTGGAATCCATTTCCTGATCTTCGAAAAGACCGTCATCACTTACCAGTGTATATGTGCCCTGTGGCTTATAGTTCCTCCAGGCTACTGTGTCACCTCTGTTTATTTCAAGCTCGGAAGGTTTCATCATACCGTAGTATTCCATTCTTACGGCATAGTCCTGCCCTTCTCCGGTAACTGTATCAGAGACTTCTGTTGCCTCTTCCATTGATGCTTCTTCACCGGCTTCTTCTCCACTATCAACCTCTTCGGTGCTGTCAGTACATCCGCTGACCATGACACCGGCAAATATCAATACTATTATCAGTACCAGCCATTTATTTTCCATATCTGCCACCCTTTATTGCTAAATTCTATGCATATTGGTGCTTTTCCAGCACTGAGTTATGCAAGTGTTTTCGGAAAAATTTATACGAAATATAGTGAAATAAGAGCTATGGACACATCCCTTATATTCTTTATGTATTTGCTGCTGGTGAATATAGTCGCATTCTCACTTATGGGTGCCGACAAGAGAAAAGCAAAGAGAAATGAGCGCAGGATATCGGAAAAGACCCTGTTCACCTGGGCAGTGATCGGTGGCAGTGTGGGTTCCATTGCAGGGATGTATTTTTTCCGCCACAAGACAAAACATCCGACCTTTAAGATCGGCCTGCCCTTTATACTGCTGCTTCAGATATTCGTATTTATTCGTTTCCTGCTCCCTCTTTATATTTTGACCTGAGACAGGATTAAAATCCCAGTCTCTCCATTTCCTTGAGTATCTTTGGTGTAAAATCCGTGAAATTCTGGATGCCGCCTGTCCATGATGCTATCATCATGGCATCCTTGACCTCCTGAGAGGTGGCTCCGAACTTCTTGAGCCTCTGGAGTATCTTGAGTGCACTCTTTGTTTTCAGATTTGAGCAGGCGATGGCGAAAACCAGCAGATGCTTGTTCTTCTTCGAAAGTCCGTTTTCCCTTTCGGCCCAGACTGCGGTGTAAAGTCCTGAAAGCCCATCTGCAAAATCCTCATCCAGCTCCTTTGCATAACGTACTGACCTTGGCTGGAATCCCTTTACGTCCTTTACTTCCTGTGTATCGTCTGCCATAGTTATCAGTAAATATCTGGCAGGAAATGATTTAATATTTTCTTAACAGGGAACGTACATGGACCGGAATATCCCTGAAATTGAGGGAAAAGGCATCTACTGCCTTATACTTCGCAACATCGCATGCAGTATTAATGTCGGAAGGTGTGGAAAGATCGATTTTGAAGCAGGCTATCATATTTACGTGGGCTCTGCCCTTGGGCCCGGAGGGCTTAAGAGACTGAATCGCCATATCCGTGTCGCACAGGAAAGAAATATAAGTAAAGTTCACTGGCATATTGATTATCTTCTTACGTATCCTGCCTTTGATCTGGTAAGCGTGATCTATACACATAGTTCTGAAAGGATGGAATGCCTGCTTGCAGAGAGGATAGGAGCTGAAAACGTTCCAGGATTCGGGTGTAGTGATTGTAATTGCCGATCTCATCTCTTCTATCGCAGGAGCAGTCCGCTGAAAGAGATTGGGGAAGCATTCTCGGATATCTTCTCCTTTGCACCGGTTACAATAGAAAACTTTTAATGCCGGGTAGCACTAAAGTTCCTGTATGTCTCTTGAAAGCTACGGGGTATTAAAAGGCAGACCCAAAGACTGGCGATACGGAACCGGAAGAAGTCCTCATTTCCAGATACTTTTGCATGACGGTCAGATGGAACATCGTATTGCTGTTAATGTCAGATCAAAGGTACCGCCTTCGGAACTCCTTTATTTTGTAGACGAGAATTTCGACCACCCCCTCCTTTCAGGGCTCAAGGACCTTGATACGGGCTTTCATTCTCTTGAAAACAAGAAGGAACTGTCACTTGACTATGTACGCGGAGAGCTTTTTGATCTCTCTGCCATGGAAACTCTCAATCATAACATCCCCGGACCGGATAACGACCTGAATGAGATGATCCGGGACTATATCAAAGAAGCAATATCTACTAAAGGCACGGTATACGCTTTCGGAAAGAGATGGGGACCTGAAACGTTTCTGCAGGACAGTTGCTTTGGTTTCAGGCCGGGAAGCGGTATCCATGATATCCATATGAACCAGGGAAGCCTTAAGAAATGGAGGGATGACGATGCGCCTTTCAATGACGGCGGCCTGCTGATACATCTTCCGGAAAAGGACCGCTGGGTAGCACTTTTCCTTGCCTTCCAGTCACAGTGCTTTGAAACCGACGAGACAACGGGTCATTGCAAAGAGGAAAAATCCGAATCCGGATCTGATACAAAGGATATTTCAGAATCCATTGAATCATGCCAGTGTGTGGTATCTGCAGGTACAATCAGGATCATTGCGGCTCTTGTGGATCCCGCTTCCGATGATCCGGGTCTGGAAATGATCACATTGTTCAATGCATCTCCGGATGATGTCAATATTGATGACTGGACCATAGTTGATGCAAATAACAGGAAGTCAGTTCTGAAAGGAACAATAAAAGCATGCTCGGGTGTAAAGGTACACCTGTCAGGAAAAGGTGCCCAGCTATACAAGGATGGTGGCAGTATCGGCCTTTTCGATGAGATGGGTGTAATGATGCATGAAGTGGATTACCGTAAGGATGATGTCAGGACCGGATGGATGGTTGTATTTTAACCGTCCTGTGTCCCCTTTTTTTCAGAATTTATTTTCAGATCCTATTGATTTTGTATTTGTTTTACTATTTTTACCAATTGCTTACAAACCGGCTATTTTTAAAGCAAATTTAAATACTAAAATGAAATAGTCTAAGTTATTAACGTACTTTGGAATCTGTCATCCGGGGGAGGTAGATTCATCAGGCATGTACGGGAGGTTTTATGAAGAAATCATTGATTGAAGTAATTTTCATGTCTGAAAAAAGGAAAAAAGTACTTTTACTCCTTCAGGATGGGCCCATGAGAATGGATGCACTTCTGGATGCGCTTAATACGAACAGGCAGGGTCTGCTACCCCAGATCAAGATTCTGGAGGACCACCACCTGATAACAAAAGAAGGTGACCTGTGCAGTCTGACAACCATCGGAGAGCAGGTGGTCAAACGTATGTCTTCTCTGCTTGGAATTGCAGAGGTTCTTGATAATGATATTGACTACTGGGGAAGCCGTGAATTAGCTTTTATTCCACCTGCCCTTCTTGAAAGACTTTATGAACTTGAACCTTGCACGATAATAGAGCCGGATATGTCCGACCTGTATGAGATGAACAGGAAATTCAGTGAAAAGGTCAGAATATCAGAATCCATGAATATGGTAACAACTTTCCTTTACCCGGATTTCTTTGACCTGTTCTCTGACTATATGAAACACGGAGTGAAGATTTCCCTGATCGTCAGCACTGAACTGGCAGATAAGATCATGACTGACTACAGGAATGAATTCAGGGAGCTGATGAAAAAGGGAAGGCTCAATATGTTTGTATCAGATCTGGATATACCTTTTTTGTCTATCGCACAGAATGATCACTGCATATTTCTCAGGCTTCTGAAAAAAGAACTTGCTTTTGACAGCAAACAGGTTATGTGCTGCAGTCAGCATGCACGTAGATGGGGGAAGGATTTCTTCAATTATTATCTGGAAAATTCCAGGCCATTTACAGAGATTTAATATACTTTTTTTAGCAGGCAACTGAAAATACAATGCTGTTAAAAAAAGGGCCTGACATGAAATATAGTGTATCGATTCTTATTAAGAGTGGATTGGGTTATATACCTCAATGACATATTTACCTTTGCGGGTCGTGGGGTATGAACCGCAGATTACAGGAGTGGAGTTAAAGGGATATGGGGATATCCCGATACACAAGGAGAGAGGCACCATAAGCGTGGTGGTTTGTTAGGTGCCTCATCTTACTTCTCAAACGAGATATTTGGGGTCTGAATAGATGGGGATTGTTCAAGACTCATAAGGAGAGAGGCACTTTAATTGTGGTGGTCAATGAGGTGCTTTTTCCCGATATAAGTCTTTCTCAGCCAACAGTATGTTTTCTAGTATAAAAGCTGATCGAAACGCCGGCAGGTGCTTTCCGGTGTAGGTAACTCGGGAAGAATTTCTGTTAAAATCCTTCCCAAATGTCCGGTAAAATAAAATTATTTTTTATCTATATAATATTCAAATGTGTATGGTCTAACGTCCAAAGTATGACAATTTCATTCCAGCAAAATAAGGGTGTACTGGGATGGTATTGTATCATCCATAGGGAAGTTCTTCAAGGGTGTGCCCATTTTCTCCAGTGTTTTATCCAGTCGCACTCCAAGACCCATAAGACATGGTCTGCGGATTGTGGGATGATGACATGTTCCGTCCTTTCCGGCGCATTTCACATCGGAATATTCACTGTTGGCACACCATGTACACATTCCCGGAAAAGTGGCAAGGGCTGTATTGTATCCAAGGCCCCAGGCGAGTTTTTCAATTTCTATACTGCCAGGCTGAATCCTTTCCTTGCGTTCTTTCATCACGGTCTTTAAAGTATCTTCGTGCTCTCGTCTGATGTTTTCATCTTCCGGTGGAGATACGCTGTATTTTATGAAATTCTCACTAATTTCTTTTGAAAATTCATTCTCGGATTTCCAGTCCACAAGAAGTGCCCATTCATACTCTTCAAGCATTTTCCTGAATTCATCCACTTCAGGTATGAATGGAGGGCAGACCTGGCTTCCGTAACCGTTACACCCGAAGATACATTTCAGTATCGTCCTGTTCTCAACTACGATATTTTCCGCGGGTAGAAGCTGGATACTTTTTGCTCCTTCCTGTTTAGCCTTATCTTCCAGAATTCTGTAATTTTGGTCTGTGATTCTCATGAATAAAGTTACTGAGCCCACATTAGTTTTAGTTTATGCTTAAACCGCCTGTACTGACCAGGTTTGCCGAATCTCAAATCAGGTAATCAACATAAAACTATTTCTAGCGAGCCGTCAAATATTATTCAGTGGGGTTAGTTCATGAAAATAGGAATAATGGTATTTCTGGTTTTTATTGCCGTGATCTTAGTGGCAGGTTGTGCTGACACTCAGGATCAGGAGGACTTGGTAACAGAGGATACTGACACTCAGGATACACCGGAACCTGACTCTGTGTCCGTTGACCCGGATATGCCTGAACCAGATGGAGAACAGGTTTATGCTTACATAACTGAAGAGAATAATTATAAAAGATGGAGCTTGTGGCCTCTGAAGGAGGAAATCTACGCAAGTACGAGTATCCATGGTCCGCTTCTCACAACTTATGTTTCAGACGATGCAGAAACCGCAATTAACGAGAGGGCAGGTGTGCTGCCCTACGGAAGCATTATAGTACGGGAGAGCTACGATGCCGACGGTGAACTAAGAGAGATAGGTGTGCGTTATAAGGTCCAGGGATATGACTCCGAGCACAATGACTGGTTCTGGGCAGCCTATTCCCCGGACGGGGAGATAATAGTGGAAGGTATGGTCGATTCATGTCAGGAGTGCCATTCAGTTGTAGCTGACAATGATTATGTCTACACAAGCTATATCACGGATACTCCTTTCCAGGAGGTTGAGGTGGATATCCGTGATTACAGTTTCGAGCCGGATTCGATTACCATAAGTGTGGGAGATACCGTTACATGGACCAACCAGGATTCTGCAGTACATATTGTTGACGGCGGTGCGTTCAGATCTTCCGCACTCAGTCAGGGGGAATCCTACAGTTACACATTCGGAAGGGAAGGGAGGTACAGCTACATGTGCACCGTGCATCCCTATCAGACTACAGGGCAGATCATAGTAACCGGATAATTTTATCGTTCCTGTTTAAAATCGAGTCGGAAGGCATTGTATCATCTGTCTGATCCAATGCCTTATACCTTTGATTCGGTAGTACTATTAAGCATGCTGAACGTCTTGAAGATAAGGAGTGAATTTGATACGGGGTTGCTGGCACAATATTTATGATCGGTGCCCTTCCAATTTATTGTTCGGGGTGTAATCTATTCTGGGAAATAGACTGGAGCTTGAAAATAAAACGGCTATCGTAACCGGTGGAAGCAGAGGTATCGGAAAAGCAACATGTATTGCTCTGGCAGAAAAAGGTGCAAATATTGTTGTGACTGCAAGAAGCAGGGATGAGATAGATGAAGTCCGAAATATGGTGGAGGATATGGGTCGTGAGTCAATTGCCATCACAGCCAACCTTCGGGAGAGGTCCAATGTGGAGAACATGGTGGAAAAGGCAATCGATCACTTCGGTGCTATAGACATCCTTGTCAACAATGCAGGTGTTGCTGTGAAAAAGCCCCTGGTTGAGACAAGTGTGGAAGAGTTCGATACTGTCATGGATGTCAATGTAAGGGGTCTTTTCCTGTGCACCAGATATGTGCTGCCCCATATGCTTGAGAGAGGTCATGGCACAATTGTCAATGTTTCATCAGGTGCCGGTAAAACCGGAATAGGACAGCTTTCTGTATACTCCGCTTCAAAGTTTGCGGTGATCGGACTTACAGAATCTGTGGCACAGGAAGTTTCAGGAAAGGTAGGTGTGTATGCGGTCTGTCCGGGCGGAGTGGATACGGACATGTACAGGTCTCTCTATCACAACATCCCCTCTCTTAAACCCGAAGACGTGGCTGCGAATATAGTGAAACTCTGTCTGCCGGATTCAGGGACAGCTTCCGGATCATGCGTTACGGTTTATAGTTAAACCGGGACACAGGTCGGAAGCTATGAAACAATTATGTATTGTGGTGATGCAGTAGCATGTTTCTGTTGATTTGATATAAGTGATAAGTTTAAGGTGATAAAGAATGAGAGTTGTAAGCAGTGCTTTTGAGAACGGCGAAACGATACCTGCCAAATATACCTGTGAGGGAGAGAACATCAGCCCTCCCCTGCAGTTCTATGATCTGCCTTCGACAACAATGAGTCTTGTGGTGATGGTGGATGGTATTGATTCATCTTCAGGCACAATGACTCACTGGATAGTATGGAACATACCCTTTGTTGAAGCAATAGCTGAGAACTCGGTTCCGGGAGTGGAGGGGATGAATGGTTTTAATGAAGTGTCATACTGTGGTCCATGTCCTTCTTCGGGTACACACAGCTATTACTTCATGGTATATGCACTTGACACCCGACTGGATCTGCGGACAGGGACAAGCAGAAATGAGGTGGAGAATGCCATGAGGTCTCATATAATCGATAAAGGAGAACTTATGGGCAAATTCGGAAAATCCCGGGCGTAATATGTAAATTTGCTGCAATTTATAGGGCAATGGGGGAAATTTATGAAGATAGTCGTATCTGATCCTATAGTTCTGCAGCTTGAATATCATCAAAAGCTTGAAGAAATGGGCGAGCTGAAGGTCTATAATACTTGGCCGTCCTCTGATGACGAACTTATCGAACGCATTAAGGATGCGGACATCGTGATCGCCGGAAGGTATGGTTTTTCTGCAAGGGTCCTTGAAGCTGCAAAGAATCTCAAGATGCTTGCCGTATGGCAGACAGGTTATGACCATATCGACATTGATACTGCCAGCAGGAAGGGTATCGTAGTCTCGAATGTGCCGGGCTACGCCTTTGATGCGGTTGCTGAATTTGTTTTCGCCCAGGTTCTGAATCTTTTGAGACGTTTGCATAAGGCGGACATGTCTCTCAGAGAAGGAGAATTTGAATGGAGGGATTACATCTGCGAAGCTTACAGGGGTAATCAGCTTATGGGTAAGACCCTGGGTGTCATCGGTACCGGCAATATCGGAAGCAGGGTTATAGAGATCGCACATGGTTACAAGATGCAGGTACTGGCCTACACGGCCCATCCGGATCCGGTTAAAGAGAAGCAGCTTGGTGTCAGATTCGTGGATATGGATACTCTGCTTGAAGAATCCGATATCCTCACACTACATGTACCTCTTACACCCTCTACTGAAAAAATGATAGGTGCCGAAGAACTGATGAAGATGAAATCAACCTCCATTCTTATCAATACTGCAAGGGGAGAGGTTGTTGATGAGGCAGCTCTACTGAGTGCTCTGCGTAGTGGTGATATTGCGGCCGCCGGGCTTGATGTATTCGAGAAAGAACCCCTTCCATCAAACAGTCCGTTCCTCCGGCTTGATAATGTGTTGCTGACACCTCACATAGCCTTCCTTTCAGAGGAATCTATTGATGAGTGCACATCGGTCACTGTGGATAATATCAGTTATTTCCTGCAAGGAGATCCGCAGAATGTTGTCAACAAAAAGGCCCTGAAAAAATTTGCATAATTAAAATAGCTTTCTGGCTAATGCCAGGTATTTTTCATGTATTTACAAAAGAAGGTGTGTGATTTAAGGAGTGGGGGTGGTTGGTTGGGTGGTATAAAAAAATGATCCACACACCTTCAGCTTCGTTAACGGCGTTAGCATATAAATAACTGAGCGTTCAAAAAATCTGATGGAATTTATCCACCTGTGCTTCATGGCGGATGATTTACTGACAGATTCTGAGTACAAAATACTATCGTTATTTTTAGTTGTTCCTGAATAGTTGGACATACGGCCATAATATTTTTAATAGTTGTCTTATAATCTTTGGATGTACCACCGTTGGATTCTACCTGCAGGTATTTTCCAGTACTCAAAGGATGTTCTTATCATGAAATTCCAAAAGTTTCAAAAAAAGCCTTTCAGGACAATTGCCTGTACTTTATTGCTCCTGTTGTCTTTGTTGTTAATCGTACTGCCTGTAAATGCGGAGTCTGTTGCAGAAGAGAGTTTGGGAACATATATCGAATCTGAATATATGGATATAGATGTGGAGATCAATGATGGCTATGCCGTTACCACGGTTGAGGAGAAACTTGTTAATGCGAATAATTTTTCGATAACTGACAGTTTTGAGATCCTGATCCCGGAAAACGCCTTTATGTCTGATTTTTCTATAAGTATCGACGGGAAGGAGTACCCTGCTGAAATTCTGATAAAGGAAGAAGCCAGGCAGCAATTCGAAGAAGCTGTGTCAAGTGGCAGAACTGCAGGTCTTCTGGAGACAAGGGATTCCGAACTGTTCTCATATTCTTTGAACTTTGATGCCGGGCAGAGTATTGTGATTAGGATGACCTATGAGCAGGCTCTGACAAGAGATATGGGTGAGTATGATTATCTGCAATACCTACGCAGCAACCATCGTGTGGATGATTTGACCATTTCCGTGGATATCAATTCCTCCACGGATGTGCTGAGTGTGGAAACTCCAGAATTTGCTTCGGATATCAACTATCCGTCTCCAACCAGTGCCCATGTGGAATACAGTTCTAACAGCCTGCCTCAAAGTGACATGAATGTCATATTCAAAACCGAAAATACAGACGAGGACGGCGAGATGAAGTTCTATGAGCTTAATGGTACGGGATATTTCATGCATGTCTTTTCCCCGACTGCGGATGATATGGATATATCTCCCCTGAACAAGGACATTATTTTTCTGATAGATAAGTCAGGTTCCATGTCCGGGGAAAGGATAGCTGATGTCAAGGAGGCTTTCTCACAAATAATAGGCGATCTGCCCGAAGATGATAATTTCAATGTGATTTTCTTTGACGCTTTCATGTATCCGCATAGCGAATATATCCTGGCTGCGAACGAATCTAATAAGCAGCAGGCAACGTCAGTGGTGGTAAATACAAATGCTAACGGGGGCACAAATATCAACGAAGCCCTGCTCACGGCAATTGATATGTTCTCTGCTAAAAGCGATAACCTGCCGATTATAGTTTTTCTCACGGACGGGGACCCTTCGGAAGGTGTAAAATCCACCGCGGTTATCCGGCAGAACGTGCTGGAGGCCAATAATGTGGACGCTTCTATATTCACTATAGCCTTTGGCAGGGAGTTCGACTATGATTTCAATTTCCTGCAGGCTCTGAGTCTGGAGAACAAGGGGATTGCAGTCTACTTTGAACCCGATTCCGAGGCCACCGAAGGCATCACCCATTTCTATGAAACGATCTCGACACCACTTGTCATAGATCTTGTGTTAAGCTATGATGATGTTACATCCGATGTCGTTACTACCGGAAAGGACCACCTGTTTGTGGGTTCCGAGTCTATTGTTCTTGGTAAGTACGAAGCTGATGCCGATGAAGTTACTGCCAGGGCAAGTGGTGGTGTAAGAAATGGTATGTATGTTTCTGAACACGATTTCCAGATTCAGTCCGAGGAAGGCAATGATTTCATTCCCCGCCTCTGGGCTTACAATACCATAAAGAAAAAACTTGATATGATGAAGGTAGAGGGTGAGACAGAAGAACTGGTCTCTGATATCACGGATCTTTCTCTTGAATATGGATTTGTCACACCGTACACGTCTTTCTTTGTGGAAATCCCGCAGGCAGAGAAAAAAGAAGAACCCGTATCCGAAATGGCAGAAGATGCAATGGTGGAATCCCCTGAAGAAGAGGAAGAAACCGAAGAGCCAGTTTCAGAATCCATTGATGAAGAAGATATTTCTGGCGATGAGTCAGCTGTCGAACCCACTGAAGATTCATCAGAAGCTGCACCGTCATTCAGCTCCTTAATGGCACTTTGCGTTATTGGATTAATTGCAGTTGTTTTAAAGTCCAGGAGGTAATTCAATATTGTATCCAGGGATAAAAACCGATTGACAATTAAATTAAGCAAAAAATGGTTTGATGTATAATAAAATAGAAAAGTGTGAAGCTCATTGAGCTTCATTCAATTGATTTATTCTCTTCTCTGGAACAGGAATGCAAGTCCCAATACTGCGGCTACCGGAAGTGCGACTGTCGGGAATTCGGGAATCTCCTCGGTCGGGCAGTCGTATCCGTACTTGTAGATGGTTACATGGCCGTTGTGTACGCATTCAGCACTCTGAATCTGTACTGAATTTGTTATATCTGGATTTACTATTTTTATCGTATGAGTATTGCTGTCCAGATCAGTGATTTTCAGTGATCTTATTTTTTGATCCTCAATTGGTTTTTCTGTATCAGTTGAGGCCCAGGTATCACCTTCCCATACCATTACATCATCCACGTAAACCTGTGCATAGCCGTCATTTTTGTCACTGGCGAATACTATGCAGAAACACTCGGTCGGATATTCTGTATTTATGGTCATGGACCCTTCTTCCATGATTATGGCAAGTCTGCCATCGTCATCTGTCCATATGTTGCCATCTATGCTTGTTTCAAAATAGTCTTCATATCCACTTGTTATAATGTCGTGGTTACCATAGGTCCATATGTCAAGATCACATTCTCCGTCAATAAGTTGCACGGAGGGGGTCGCTGAAGCTGTTCCGATCACCACTGCCAATGCTGCAAGCAGTAGGATGCTTATTTTTATACCATTATTTTTCATTTCTACCACCACTTTTGTAGATATCTTCCGTTTCATGTGAAACTACTTAAACATTATTCATAATATTGAAAAGTGGTAATACTACTCATAATCATTTTTTTGATTTTAGAAAGTTACTGTTCTTTCATGAGGTATAGTATATGTGCAGAGCTTGTATCTCTTTCAGGTGGCAAGAACAAAAAATTGGATTTCTCCAATGGGATTAATGTACCTGGCAAACTGTGCAGGAAATATTATACACAGACAGGCAATGTAAAAGTAAAGGTACTTCCCTTTCCGGGTTCACTTTCAGCCCATATATTTCCTTCGTGAAGTTCAACCAGCTCTCTGGATAATGCAAGTCCGAGGCCCGTACCCTCATATCTTCTTGATTTTGAGGAATCCAGCTGTACGAAGGGTGTGAAGAGCTTTTTCATATCTTCCCTGTTGATGCCGATTCCTGTGTCTGTCACGGAAATGCGGACAAATTTATCCCCGTTCTCGGTATCAATTCTTATATTCCCTCCGTTTTCCGTGAATTTGATAGCATTGCCTACGAGGTTATAGAGTATCTGTTTTAGTTTTGCCCTATCGGCATAAACGCAGCTTGTATAGGAATTCGTTGATACGTCGATCTCAATGTTCTTGTTATCTGCAAGGTACTTCAGGTTGGAATAAACTTCCTCATATACTTCTGGCAGACTTACCTTTTCCCGGTGCAGTGTTATTTTTCCGGATTCGATCTTGGAAATATCCAGTATCTCATTGATTATATTGAGCAGATGCCTTCCGCTCTGGGAAATATGATTAAGATAACGGTATTGCTGCTCGTTAACCTCACCTGCGACCTCATTAAGCAGAACGTCGGAAAATCCGATTATGGAGTTTAGCGGAGTTCTCAGTTCATGGCTCATATTGGCAAGGAATTCGCTCTTGGTACGGTTTGCGTTCTCCGCAGCTATCTTTGCCTGCAATATTTTGTCTTCTGCTTTCTTTTTCTCAGTAACGTCCATGCATATTGCAAGGAATCTGTTACCGGGAATCCTTACAGCGTTGACTTCCATGTAGATTATATCGTCATCCCTGTTCACAAATGGGAATTCTCCTGAAAGATCCCCTTTTTCATTCAGGGACCTGAAAAGCTGGATATATTGTTCCCTGTTGAAAGGCATCAAAAAATCAGAGAGACTCATGTTCAGTATCTCTTCTCTTGAATAACCGGTTATCCTGGATGCCGCAGGATTCACATCAACAAGACTCCCCTGCAGGTTCATTACAAATATAGGTGAAGGAGATATGTTTACATAGGTCCTGTATTTCTCCTCACTTTCCTGCAATGCACGCAGGGCCCGGTTTAATTCGTTGATCTGCTCCTTTAGCTGAGGGTAGTAACTCTTCCTGTGTGACGATTCACCAAGTCCGATGATCTTTTTGCGTAGATGATCCTGTCTGCCCTGATCTTCAGAGTGCTTCATGGTAAATTCTCTCTATGTCTTCTATGCTGGCAGAACGTGGATTGGTGGCAAGACAGGGATCAATGAATGCGTTCTCACTGAGGAATTTGATATTCTCTTCTTTCACTCCGATGTTTGATAGGCCGGGTCTGATATCCAGATGTTCGGTCAGTTCCCTTATCTCCTGCAACAGGCCTTCCGGTCCGTAGCTTTCTGATGTTCTTTTCCCGGACATGGCAGCCTCGAGGTCTCTGTATTTGTCAGGTGCACTGCTGAAGTTGAAGCTGACAATATGCTCGAGAAGCTGTGAGTTACATTCGCCATGGGCAGAATCGAGATAGCCTCCCAGACTGTGTGCCATGGCATGCACCAATCCCAGGCTGGCGTTGGAAAATGCCAGTCCCGCGTACATACTTCCAAGCATGACCCTGTCCCTGACCATCAGATTATCGGGCTCGTCGTATGCTTTTGGTAGATATTCTGCTAACAGTCTGGTAGCTTCCAGGGCAAACATGTCGGTCATGGCAGATGAAGCGTTGGATACGTAGGATTCAAAGGCATGGCTTAAGGCATCCATTCCTGTGGATGCGGTCAGCTCGGCACTCATTGTCATGGTAGTTTCGGGATCTATGAGTGCAAGGTCCGGAAGCATTGCCTTGCTGATTATGGCAAATTTGCGCTTTTTTGCTTCATCGGTTATTATGGCAAACTGGGATACATCTGCAGAGGAGCCGGCTGTTGTGGGCACGCAGATGATCGGAGGCGCAGGCAGGGTAACCTCGTCCACTCCTTCCAGATCCTGAACATTGCTCCGGTTGGACGCTACCGCACCTATACCCTTTCCGCAGTCAATGGAACTGCCACCGCCAACGGCCACTACCAGGTCGCATTGCTCTTCACAATAGATGCTGGCGCCCTGCATGACCTCTGAAGCCCGGGGATTAGGAGATACCCTGTTGTAGATTACCACATCCAGTCCGAGGGATTCCAGATTATCTGCAACTTCCCCGGCCCAGCCTGCTTCAAAGACTCCCGGGTCGCTGACTAAAAAGATCCTCTTGCCGGATAAACTGAGTACATACTGGCCGATATAACTCCTGCAACCATCCCCCAGGATGATCTCAGGTGCCAGGAATTTCCGGGTGGGAAGACTCCCTGCACCGGGGATCTCTTGTGTAATATCGATCACTTAACACTCCCTGATAATAACTTTGTTCCCATAACTATTTATATATTATCATGCTGTCTTTGCGGACCCATCTCAAAAGTGTGTTTGAAGTATCCGGCTTTCGGACATTGAAGTCAGCCTGATATATTTCTGTTTTGTCTCTGATTTTCGGCTGCCTGCTGAAAATTCAACACCGCTAAAACATTGCCTGTTAAAAAAAGATAGTAGCAATGCTAAGATTAAAATCCGTTCTGGTTATATGTGAAAACCGCTTATTAGAGCTTGTGAGCATTATGGGGTTGCTCACAAGCTATGGAGTGGAGTTAAAAGGAGATATTGGGGAATATCTCGGATACGTAAGGAAAGAGGCGCCATAAGCGTGGTGGTTTGTCAGGCGCCTTATCTTCCTTCTCAACCGAAAAGCGGGTTGGGGAGTGGGGTTTAAGAGATGTGGGGACATCTCGGATCAACAAGGAAAGAGGCACCTTAAAGCGTGGTGGTTTGTCAGGTGTCTCATCCTGCCTATCATCTAATTCCAAGATTGTCGTTCTAATATATAAGTTGTTCTCAATTGTGAAACACCTTTCCCTTTGGGGTCATTCTGTTACACAAAATAACAGATTGTGTCCTTTTCAGCTTTTTTAAGAAATGAAATTTTGGGATGATGTAAGTTGATATGTTACCAGAGAGTTTTGTATCAAAATAGAATTGGGATGGCAGCAGATAGTGAATCTTATTCTATCTGCTCATCTATCTTGGACTCGTCATAGTTGCAACGCGTATTGATTATACCACGAAGCATAGGCCTATAGGCCGCATCTTCATCTTCGGTATCTGCATCAAAGCTACTTCTTTCAATATTGTTTCCTTTTGTAATCGATAAGGATTCCATAAGAACTCCCCCATTTGGTTATTTTATGGGGAGGAGTGAATAATATAAAGCAATTTTACCAATTCTTAACTGTTTTATTTTCAAACAACCATACTGTTTACTGGTTGTGTTTGCATTATTTATATAATCTGAATGCAAATTGGGAAAAACATGCGAATCCATAAAACGCATATAAAAGATGAAAGGATCATGGGAACAAGTTGTCTTATATATTGAAACTAGTAAGGCAGATGACAAGGCACAATAAATACTTAAAAGAATAGACTTAGAAAATTGACGCAAAATAAGTTTTAATAGTTAGTCGCATTACATAGTGTCGACTTAAAAAAGCTGGGCATACAATGGATCAAAAACCAATAATTCATCTAAGTATAGAAAAAGTCATAGAAATCCATGACTTGATTATAGAGCTAGATAAGATAAGTAACCCAGATGATTATTTACCCGGAATACACGAGATGGGTACTTTACAAACATTATTTGAGTGGAGAATTCAGCCAGAAAACGATGTATTTCAAAATGCATCGGTTGCCCTCGATTCCATCACATGTCGCCATGCATTTAGAAATGGGAATAAAAGAACAGGATTCGCAGTTGCATACATTTTGCTTGAAGCAGAGGGATATATCATCAATGCAACTGAAGAGGAAAGATTAGAATTTCTTCTGCAAATTGCAAGATATGAAGTAGATGTGGAGTATATTGAAACTTGGCTTCGGGAGAATACCTACAAACGAGGAAAATTTAAATTTCTGCTCAACTGGATGATTAAAAGAACAAAGCTAGGTGCCGTATACTTATTCATAGGCTTGCTGATGAAGTGCCTACCCAAAAAAAACAATTCAGATGCTGAAGAAAAAGAAGAAGAAATTACATTTTAGCTAAGGTCTTTAACAACCCACGGTTGTCTTCAATGAAATTATCAAGTAAGACCTTTTCATCCAAGGTCAAATGGTTGGTTTTACCGGACCTCTTTTTGAGACTTGATAACTTTTGGCATACGTGTGTGTCAAACATGCTTTCTCCACCTATTTTATTCATATAATTAATCAATAATCCTAATTTTGTGATGCTACTATCAGCCTATATTATAAATACTATTGCTCATGGAATGAATATAAGCTTTTCCAGTGTAAAAGTGATCAGTGATAGCACTGTTATCATATGTTATATAGAGTTACAAATAAAGCTTTTGCCATCTCTACTAATTATCCACCATCCAAAACAGAGGCATGTGATCACTTTTAGGAGTGGGGTTGTTGGGTGGTATTCTTTGGGAAAAGAAATGTTGAGATCACACACTTCTCAGGTTTGAGAAGAAGTTTTATTATAAAAATATATTGTTTTAATTCAAATCGATTGAAATAAAAAAATGTATATACTGTTTTGTAAAGATTATAAGAGTGTGGTTGATTTATTGGAAGAAATTTACAATAGGTTTATAGTAATCCCACTCACGTTGATTATTACAATCATTATACTCAGTGTCCTTTTTAGCAATGCACCAATAGCAGAAGGGGATACATTTTATCCTGCATTTGAACTTATAAAAGCAAATATTATTATAGCTATTACTCTTGCAATTGGTTTAATCGGCATCCCAGCAACTGTTATTATTGGTTTGTTGGTAAGTGGATCTCGGAATTAAAAAATATTTTGATTGGTTATAGATGCTTGAAGTATCTTTTAAAAAAGCACTATCACAATAGAATTACTGAAAAATTGTTGGTAGTCCCGCGCGGATTCGAACCACGGTCTTCGGCTCCAAAGGCCGAAAGGATTGACCACTACCCTACGGGACTACGCTGGTCTAGCAGAATAAATGCATTATAATACTTATTTGTTATGTAGGGAGGTCTTTTTCCCTTCTCATTTTGCGATGATAAGTGTCAGGAGGTCCTTGTCATACAGTGTGTGGTCAAGACCGGCTCTCTGTCCGGGGTGCTTGGCCGACTCTCCCCATACCAGCGAGTATCTGAACTTTCTTCTGAAATCGCGATGCAGGTGGTCACAAATGTCCCCGACAGTGGCACCTTTGCGCACGATCAGCGGCTCCTCCAGATCAGCGGGGCCGCCCTGTGGTTTTAGGTATATGCGGATAAAGTCCAGTGAATCGAATATCAGATCCTTCACAGCCTCAAGGTTTTCCTCCTTGTCGGCGGAGATGTATGTTGCGTTCGGATAGTCTTTCTTGCATTGCTCCAGTATGTACTCGTCCGCCATGTCCACCTTGTTCACCACGACAACTGACGGGATGTACACCCTGTTGCCCATGATCACATCTATCAACTGGTCGACATCGATACTGTCCCTGATCAGAACGTGGGCGTTGTGTATCTTGTAGTCGCCGAGTATGTCCTTGATAAGGTCCTCCGAGATGTCAAGATCAACTGTACTGCTGATAGTCACACCGCCCCTGTCTTGTCTGTTGATAACGACATCAGGTGGCCTCTGGTTCAGGCGTATGCCTGCATCGTAGAGTTCCTGGATAAGTACATCGTGGTGGTAGTTCTGGAACACGTCAAGTATGAAAAGCACAAGATCACAGTTCCTGACAACCGAAATGACTTCCCTTCCGCGACCTCTTCCGCTGGCCGCTCCCTTGACCAGACCGGGTACGTCAAGTACCTGAATGCTTGCATTGTTATGATTGAGTACACCGGGTATTACATCCAGTGTTGTGAACTCATAGGCACCCACCTCTGAATTCGCACCTGTGAGCTTATTCAGGAGAGTTGATTTTCCCACTGAAGGGAAACCTACCAGTGTGACCGTGGCATCTCCTGATTTCCTGACGGAGTATCCTTCTCCGCCTCCCTTGCTTGCAGCTTTCTTTACAACTTCATCACGCAGGCGTGCAAGCTTTGCTTTCAGTTTGCCTATGTGATGCGATGTTGCCTTGTTGTAAGGAGTTTTCTTTATCTCCTCTTCTACTTCCTGTATGTCCTCGTGTAAGCCCATTTGCAACCTACCATAACGTCAAAATAAAAAACATTTTCCCGATTTTACAGACCCTTCATATCCTCAAAAGGAGGATATTATACTACCGGTCATCTCATATGTACGAATACCGTTTGGGAGCCTCTTTGAAAAATCCTCTGAACGGAGCGTATCAAGGAAGGTCTTAATTTCCCTGATCTCAAGAATATCCTTCCGTATCACAAAGTCAAACTCATCCTCTGTGATCTTCAAGAACCCAAGTCCTGTTTCCTCGGCAGCGCTCCTCAGTCCGAATCCCACATCAACTCTGCCGTCCTTTATTGCATCACAGACCGAGCGGTGGGTCTTTGAAGCGGAATTGTATCCTTCGATACTCTTTGTAAGCTCCGCTCTGGAAATTCCTTTCTCCTCTGCCAGAATTCCAAGCTCTCTCTCAAGCACAGCCCTGGTTCCGGAGCCCCGGTTTCTGTTAATGAATCTGTAATTTCCCTCTGTCAGGTCTTCAAGTCCTGAAATTTCGATATCTTTCCTGAATATCAGCCCAAGCTCTCGTCTGTAGCCCCTGACAAGCACTACGTCAGAAAGGTTCATTTTCCTGATAACTGACAGGTTATAATTACCATCAGCATCCGGCATGTTCACACCGGCAATATCGGTGGTTCCGCCGGCAATTGCCGTGAAACCCGCACTTGAACCCATATTAAGCATCCTGAAGTTCATGCCAGTCCTTTCTTCCAGAATATCGATTCCTGGACACTGGCCGCCCACATACATAATATCGGGACTCTTCACGTTACCGAACATCGTAACTTCTACCGGACTTCCGGCTTCTACATATTCGGTTTCCGCCCTGATCTCGATAATACCGTCGGCATCTGAGAGGGTTGTAATGGCTCCTGATGTCTTGTCCGCAGGATAGGCCCTCCCACGGATGACTCCTACCGGGAACAGTTCCTCACGACCACCGGAGCGCAGACCCGTACCCATGACCGCCTGCACCTTTGTCCTGAAAGATGGCGTGGTCCCCAGCGAATTATGTATAATGGGCGCCACGAACTCGTTGAATATACTCAGTGCCGATGTGGGGTTTCCGGGCAAACCGATTGTCGGAACATCGTCTATCATTCCTATGACCACGGGTTTGCCGGGTTTGATGGAAATTCCGTGGGTAAGTGTTTCTCCTTTCTCTTCGATGATCATATACATTATATCCCCGACACCAGCGGAAGTGCTCCCTGATGTGAGAACTATGTTGCATTCCCGGATGGCTCTCTCCAGAGCTTCTTCCATTAGTTTCTCATTATCCGGGATTATGCCATACATTCTGGGAATCCCGCCGGCCTCTTCCACACTGGCAGCTATGGCATAGGAATTTGCGTCGAAGATAAGTCCCTTTCCAAGCTTCCTGCCGGGTTCTATAAGTTCGTTACCTGTAGAAATAATACCTATGAGCAGTTTCTTCACAGGTACTTCTCTCATACCAACCGATGCCAGCACTCCGATCTCCCGGGATCCTATGCGCGTATTCTTCCTGAGCACACGCTCCCCCTTCATGATATCGGAACCTGCCTTCATGATGTTCTCATTGATATGTGTTGGCTGATAAACAAGTACACTGCCGTCCACCTGCTTTGTCTGCTCTACCATGACCACAGCATCGGCACCATCCGGCATGGGTGCTCCCGTGGATATCTCGATAGCCTCTAAATCATCTACAAAAAAGTCTTCAGCACAACCTGCAGGGATGGAGGCTGTAACCTTAAGTTCAATAGGTTCGGGCTCACTTGCCTGATAACTGTCCTTGGCCCGTATTGCATAACCGTCCTTTGTGGAGCGGTTAAATGCAGGCACATCTACCGGTGAAAAAACGTCTTCTGCTAATATACGTCCTGCAGAATCCTCGATCGCTACTGTCTCAGTTTCCGGTGTTGCCTTGATACGGCTGATGAGCTTCCTTGCGTCTTCTACCGGGGTAAGCTCCCTGAATTCCTTGCGTTCCATTATGCTCGGCTTACTCTTCGTCAAGATACGCTATAAGCGTTTTGTTGAGCTTGAACACCCTTGCTGCAACATACCACAGTCCCATGAGATAAACGATCCATGTGGCGATAGAGAGTAATTTCAGGTTATGGGTTGCATCCAGGGCCTCAAAGGTGATCACAAGGGTCACGGGCATGAGCAGCAGTATTGCCATTACCGAATCATTGAGGTATTTGAGATTCTGCATAACTACTTTACCTTTTTTTCCTGTTATGTCCATTTTTATTCCTCGATTAAGCTGTTTATCTTAGTCGAATATATAATATTATAATATTAATATATAATTATGTGGTAGCAAAATGGACTTCTGATCAATTTCTGAAAATATAAAGGAGGGAAAATGCTTCCCTTCAAAAAAAAGAATTATGAGTAGATTGGTGTTCCGCTGTTCTGAGTTATATCCTCAAAAGCCGCAATCATCTTCTTTGTGATGGGTCCCGGCTTTCCGTCACCTATGTCACGCCCGTCGACCTTTACAAGGGGTGCGGCTTCTGCAGCAGTTCCCGTAACAAATATCTCATCGGCGGTATAGAGGTCGAAAAGTCCGAGATTCTCTACGGAGACCTCGATATCCATGTCCTTGAGAAGTTCGATTGCAGTAGCCCTTGTGATTCCCTTAAGGTTGTTGATCGTCGGGGGTGTGTAGACCTTGCCGTTCTTTATTATGAAGATATTGTCTCCTGAACCTTCAGAAAGATAGCCGTTCCCGTCAAAGAAAATGGCCTCATCACCGCCTTTCTCATTTGCCTCGATCTTTGCGAGGATGTTGTTCAAATAGTTAAGTGACTTGATGTTCGGGGAGAGTGCGTCGGCTGAGTTTCTTCTGACAGCAACGGTAACTCCGGTAAGTCCTACCTCGTAGAGGTCCCCGTACATCGCTCCCCATTCCTGGCTGATGATGTAGACATTGGGTTTGGGACACTTCCTCGGGTCAAGTCCGAGGTCTCCGACACCCCTTGATACGATCGGCCTTATGTATGCATCCTTGAGGTTGTTCTTCCTGAGTGTCTCCAGAATGGCCTCTTCCATCTCCTCCTTTGTCATAGGAATATTGAGGGCAATCGCCTTTGCAGAGTCATAGAGCCTGTCAACATGCTCTCTTAACTTGAAGACACGTCCGTTGTAGGCCCTTATTCCCTCGAATACACCGTCACCATAGAGGAATCCGTGGTCGTATATCGAAGTGGTGGCCTGGGATTTCGGGACAAACTCGCCGTTGTAATATATCAAAAGTTCACTCATAATAAAGCCTCATCAAATTGATGGTAGATTTGATGTCAAACTATTATATATTTGTATTCACTATATCTTTCTGAAAATGCTGCCGGTTTGCAGGTACAAAAGACTTTTATGCTAAAACGTCTATTTCGTACCCCTGCAATCATAATGCGCGGTCCCGTGGCTTAGCCAGGATATAGCATCGGGCTTCTAACCCGAGGGCCGGGGGTTCAAATCCCTCCGGGATCGCTATAATATTTTACGCAGTCCTATAATGCTAGTGCTTTTTTTTATAGATATTTTGAACACCTAAAAAAGAGAAAGTTAAAGGATCTCACGCCAGTTACGGCTGTTGAGATTCACTGTTTTTAGCTTGTGTTTATCCTTAACAAGCACATCAGTGTCTTTGTAAGGTCGGAGATCATAAGGATCTCTCTCCCACGGGTGACATTGTTTTGATTTGGGTATATTATCCCCTCCTGTTGTTTCACCCATATTAAAATTGAATCGCGATGTTATTAAATGTTTCCAATGCTAATGTTTTATAAAAGTTTGTTTTAAAAAGAATATACATATTTGTGAATTTTATCCCGGGGCCTGGAATAGTCTTGGAAACTCTCCAGAAGACATCTTTTCAGGATCACTTTTCCTTCTATTCATCCTTCTTTTCAACCTGTCCGAATTCCCTGACCAACATCCTCTGCATCGGTGATCCACTTTTCCACTTCAGGACAATGTGTGGATATTCTTTCAAAAATTGCCTGGCCTCCACGAGTATCTTCTTTGTTCACTAACACCACTCCTATATAATTTTCAACTTTTGTAGTATATATGCCTTTTTATTTACACTTCAATATATATTTACTTGTCATTATAATTATACTTTCATCAGCGTCAGCTTTTTTAATGTGCATGTTCCATTCTTGTTTGGTTAGCAACATTTGCACAGAATGGAGGAATAGATAAATGTTTCATGAATGTTTCTTTTGTAACCATCCTTTCGAAGATAATGCGATAGCCAAAGGGTATGTTCACTTCATCGGCAAATATTTGATATGTACTAACTGCCTGGCCGAACTTCGGGATGCTCTTGATGCGAGTAGTGTTAAAGAAATGGAGGAGGGTCTTGAAGTGTTGGAACATAAAAATAATATCCTTCTTGTTTAAAATATGAGACCTGGTTAATTATAAACACTATATTTTTATAATAAAACTGCATCTCAAATCTGAGAGGTGTGTGATCTCAACTTTTATTTTTTCAAGGAAATACCACCCAACCACCCCCACTCCTTAAAGTGATCACATGCCTCTCTGATGTTTGAAATTAGGCTAATGCCTTTATATTTTCAGGCAAACGATGGTCTGTAGGGAATTCAAAAAGTATTAAAGATAAGGGTTAAGATGACGAATAGATTCCTATAAATATTGGCAAAAACGTTGTTATTCATTATAAGCAGAAAATTGTGAACTCCTGTCTTCGTTCTGTATATTGTTTTCAAAATCAAAACCGATTTTAAAGTCACTTTTCAAATAATGTCTGTTGAATCGACCATCTCTTTTAATGTGGACAACACCATCATCCAAGAGTTCACTGACATGCCAATGAATTGTACTTTTATCCAGTGTTAACTCAGAAGCCAATTTTTGTCCTGTTATACCTGGCTTTTCGGTTATAGCACTAAGTATAATCTTGCGAGTATCGCTTTTTAGATGTAGGTGTAATTTTTTCTCTTCGCTTGATCCAGAAAAACTTGTATGGAAAATACTTTTGACTTTGCCTTTCTTGATGGTTGATATTAGATTTCGTTCTGCTAATTGGCTAAGATAATAACGAAGAGTTCCTCTTTTTATACCTAAGTCTCTTGAAATTTTAGCTTCAAAGCAACCAGGGTTTTCCTTTATGTATGAATGAATAGCATGTAGTTTGGGATTTTCTTTTATGTTAGCAAGTTTCCCCAGAAGAATTGGGAGATATTTAAACGCAGCAACTCCAGGAATTAGCACCCCACTGATAACAGATACTTGTATCCATAGCGGTAAATCCCAAAAAGTGATATTTCCATCTGCTTCTGTATGGTCGACAATTGCACCTTCTGGATATTCACCGGTGGTGGGTGTTACTATATATCCACCGTTGTCATCTGAAGCTAATACAACGGTTACACTGATGCCTAATATAAAAAACAGGAAAAATCCTGCTTTGATAAACGTTTTTGACTCCATGGTTAAATGGTATATGATTCAGTGCCTGATACACTATATCCATACACTTTGTAGTTCCATGTTCCTTTAACAATGCCATTTGGATTTGTGATATCAAGGTCAATCTTGCCATTAATAGATCCGTCTGCACTATCATAGTAAGGACCAAGCGTATGGCCTTCGGGAGTATAAATCGTTAGCTTGAGAGAATTATACGTGTTACCCCAGTTAAGGTTTACATCTATAGTCGTGATATAAGAACTAATTAATTTATAATGCCAGTTTGTTTCTCCCTGTGTTATAGTATCAGAAGTCCTCAATATTTGGAAAGGATCTTTGACATCATTTGATGGTGTTACAATATAACCATGAGTAGAGAGTTCATTCGAAGTAGAATTTTCTTCTGCAACTGCATATCCTGCTGAAAACAACAGTAATAATAGGACTATAGTTATTCTTTTTATCACTTTAATCACCTTTTTTATGAACTTGTAAATGTATTTAACTAATATATATACAATTTATGGCCTTATCTTCCAACTCAGCATGTTATAGTTTAAACGCTCCGTAACCGCCAAGTAAAGGCAGGTGATAAAATTCTTCCAACTCAGCATGTTATAGTTTAAACTAAACTTACACAGTGGTTATGAGGCCATATTTTTCTTTGAGTTGGAAGATGTGGCCAAAATTAATTAATATGCATCAAAATTATTTTTATTTGCTACCTTAAAAAGTGTAGTCGAGATTCAAGCAAGATTGCATGTGGACTTGAATCTCGGAATTGCCCTGAGGCATGGTAATGTCAGCTTTGATTTGGTTTAAAGCTTGTGTAATCTTGCTTCGGGAGTGACAAAATGAGGTAAATAA
Organism: Methanolobus zinderi; assembly: GCF_013388255.1. Taxonomy (NCBI): domain Archaea; kingdom Methanobacteriati; phylum Methanobacteriota; class Methanomicrobia; order Methanosarcinales; family Methanosarcinaceae; genus Methanolobus; species Methanolobus zinderi. The sequence continues at coordinate 42,044 of NZ_CP058215.1, read as the reverse complement.
AGAATGAATAAAAAAAATGGTACATTGATAATATGTATCGCAGTGATGTTATGTATATGTCTTATACCAACATCAACAGCTTCAAATGCTGAAGAAAACATAGTTGTTAAGGATGCTGCTCAGCTAAAGATGGAATCCCTAGAAGCAGAATTGGGTGAAAAAGGCTTAGTAGAAGTTGAAAATTATTTAACACTGCAGGCTTCTTTACCAGAAGTAGTGAAAAATATGCCTTTTAGAGGGCTTGCTTTTGCTGCTACAAAGCCTGAAAGTCAAATTATTAAGATGAAATATATTGACAATTTTGACGTTTCAGATAAAGAAAAGGAAGAGTATAAAGCTGGGCTGCAGGATATTTGGGATAGGTATCCAGATAAGATAACCAAGGATGACTATGAATTCATGGCTGAAATCGGTCCTATGATCGAGAAAGAGGCTTTTAGTGATTATCAAGATGTTGGGATAAAGTGGACTTCTACACCTCACGAGGATTTTGCAGGATATGCTTGTGATGCATATGCATCATATGCAAGAGATACAGCAGCTGATCCCGATGAGCCAGGATTTGAACTTCCAGGGTACAGATACTATAATCACTATGAAGATGCTGAATATGGCGTTGGCGGAGCTGCAGGAAGATGTGATGCCTTTGCAGGTACTGCAGCAGTTTATGCAGATAATTCAAACTATGTAGCTGCACATCAAGAATTTGGAATCGCTAGTCACTATATCTCAGATGCTGGGATACCTTTCCATTCATCAGGAGCACTTGATCAGGCACTGAATTTTGTTGAGAATCTATTCAATAGTAATGCACATGATGCTTACGAAAATTATATCTACTATCAGTGGGCTCCAGATACTGATTACGAGTTTGGTGATTACGTAAGTGGCAATACTCAGTCTATAACAGTGACTGATCCAGAAGAAGCTACTGAAGACAATGCTGATTTTAGTGCCCAATATTTTGATTATATTTGGGATGAAGTAACTAATGATCCACAAAACTTCGATTCAGATATATATGTAGGATATTATACAGCTCAGTGTGTCCGAGAAACTGCAAAGTATAATCATGGATTATATGATTATATTATGTAAGATTGGTGTAATTGTATAGGGTTTGTTTAAACCCTTTTTATTTTAAAATAGTTATAATTTTGAAGATAAATATCATTTTCGAGTAGTAAAAAGTAGTGGTTCGATGAATTTCTTTATTCAATTTATATCGAGGGTTAGGGCTAAAATGCCTTTAGAATCTCCTATTTTTGTTATGCAACACCTGTTATTGGTTATTATTGTGTTAACAATAGGTATGATGATGGGAACAGGAGTTAGTTTTATCCAAAATATATTTGCTTTATCGATCACTTTAGGTGCGTTTATTCTTTTTGTTATACCCTTAGCTTCCATCGTACAGAATATCTTTCAGAGTAGAAAGGATGTTAAAAAAGTATTGTGTTCTATACCTCTATTAATTGCTGGAATATATCAGACTATGGTAGCTATATTTGGATATACTAAAGTTATGGTTTATGAAGCCCACCCTGATTCATTTTTCTATGCTTTGTTGTTCCCTATTCAGACAGTCGCAGAAAGTGTAATATATTCAAGAACTGACCAGATATTTTACATGGGTTTTCCTTATAATCAATTACCTTCCCTACTTTTGTATATCGTAATTCTCCCTTATAGTTTGCTTATTTACTTGCTTCCCTCAATAAATTATGATCTTAGGAAAATTACTACGGAGATGAAAATAATTGCTTTGCTGCCAATTGTTGTTGTTATTGTCCCTGTAATATTCCACACCATAAAACTGGAAATGGGATGGATAGATGAACTAATGGTCCAGTTTTTCTGGTTAGATATTGTTTCTAACATCAAACTATTAGGTTTTTTTTTGCTATTGCCAATATTGAGTGTATTGTACATTAGACATTATCGGAGGACTGCATATTTGCAAAATACAGAGGATTTTCATGGGTAAAATACCAATACAAAAGTTAAAAAATACCGTAATCATACTTTTGTCAGTTTACTTAGCCATTAGTTTATCAGGCTGTTTGATTCTGAATTCAGGAACAGATTCTGCTGGAAACTCTGAGTTTTTTGAAGGGCATAGAGAACTCACAATTCATGAAAATGAATCTGAAGGTCTGACAGCACATTCTTATCCTGAAATTGAATATGTGAGCTATGATTACCTTCCCAAGAAATCTGATGTAATTATCATAGGTACAATGAAGGAGTTTCTGCCGAGTAAATGGAATACTGCAGATGTTAAAAGACCCCATGATTCGATTGAGGACTTTGAATCAAATGATGTAATTTACACCGATGTGGTAATAACCGTGAACGAATATCTAAAAAATCAATTAGATGAAGATGAAGTAATAGTGAGAATACTTACCGGTACTGTAGATAATGATGTAAGTACAGCAGACTATGAAGCTAGTTTTCAGCCCGGAGAAAATGTTTTACTTTATTTAGTAGAAGATGACTGGAAGTATACAAAAGATATAGGGCCTAAACACTACTTTGTTCTTGGTTCCATGCAAGGAAAATTGACTTTGAAAGATGATGGAACTGCTGTTGGCCCTCATGGAAATATCAGTTTGAGTACATTAGTTGAAATGATTCCGGATTAAAACAATGAACATTCTCTTTTATAAATAGATATCATTGATCTTCGGATCCGTTGCTATTGCAGCTGCTTTTTTCAAGCCTTCCCTTCTGCAGTTAATAATGAACTTATTGATAAGATCCTTATTCCTATGCTAAGTGTCTATTTTTTCCACTCTTTGTTTTGCACGGAGAAAACGAGTCTCAAAGGAGTGTACGTCATCTACATTGCGAGTCATCATTTTCTAAAATGTTGGAAATGTTTATGTACTTTTGTTCCGTGGCCCCGCTGGAATCGCTTTTTACTTTTCACGACACTCATATCGTTGACTACCTATCTGATACTCAGTCAGACTTTTCTTTTTCCGGATTCAGTCCTCAAATAGCAATTTGATCCTGCTTCCCATAAAGTAATATATAAAAAAACATGTTATTTTAATAAAGATAAATATATATTTACTATACAAATGGATGTAGTTTCACTGTAAAACAGACAAAAATTCCACTGCATCCAGAATGAAATGAAATGGAAAGATGTAGAACTTGAGACCAAATTACTGTTTCTGATAACAGCCGGAACTGTGATTGTCATGCTAGTGGCCACAATGGGCATTACTTCTACTGTAAAGGATCAGCATACAGAGCTTGCTTACCGGCAATCCATGATCACGGCCGAGAACTACGCGAACAGATTCGATACGGACATGCACACAAGTATGGTTCTGGCACGTACTATTTCCAGTACCATGAAACAGTATGAGGGTAGTAATCGCAGTGAAGTGAACAACATGCTAAGGCAGATCCTGCTGGATAACCCTGAGCTGCTTGGTACCTATGTGTGCTATGAACCCGATGCATTTGACGGCATGGATGCCGAGTATGCGTTCACGGAGGGCCATGACGGAACCGGACGATTCATACCCTACTGGAACAAACTCAATGGCCCGGTCCGGATGGATCCGCTTCTCTATTACCAGACATACGATTACTATCAGTTACCCAAATATTATGGTACGGATATTGTTACTGAACCGGATTTCTATGAAGGTATAATGCTTGTGAGTTTTGTTTCCCCTATAATCGATAACGGCACCTTTCAGGGTATAGGGGGCGTGGACCTGTCTCTGGATCACATAGACAGTACTGTCAGTAATGTGACAATATTTGACAGCGGTTATGCATTTATGGTAAGCAGTGCGGGGATATTGATGTCTCATCCCACTGAAAAAGGATGGATAGGTATCCGGAATCTCCATGATTTTAAGGACCCTGCCTTCAGGGAAATGGCAGATGATATTAAAAATGGAAGGGACGGGCATGTCAGGACTGTTGATCCCAGCACCGGCAGGAAGGTCGTTATGTTCTATGAACCTATAAGTTCAGGTGCTTCTTCCTTTGTTCTCGTGGTCCCCGAAGAAGAGATGTTTGCCGGGGTAAATGAATTACAAGGACAACTTGTAGCAATATCTGTTCTGTCAACCATTTTTATGGGTGCTGTGGCGTTTATTGTAGCAAGGTCCGTAACACATCCGATTAACAGGATCGTGGGAGATTTCCAGAATATCTCCCATGAAGCTCTGGAAGGTAAACTGGATAGCAGGGCAGATACTGATGTGGAAATTGATTTCAGGAAGATTCCAGAAGGCTTGAACGATATACTGGAAGCACTGGAAAGATCCACCGTGTTCATGAAGGAGATGAAAAAGGTTGTAGACAGCAGTCCTGTAATAGTATTCAAATCCAGTTTAACCGACGAGTGGCCTGTGGAACTGATCTCCGGGGGTATCAGAAATATTGGCTATTCCCCGAAAGAGATAGTAAGCGGCCACATGTGGTATCTGGAAATTGTCCACCCCGAAGACCGTGAACGTGTATTGAGCAGGTTGAACCACGAGCTTAAAGGAAATAAGAACGAAATACAGCAGGAGTACAGGATATTGACAAAGTCCGGGGAGATATGCTGGGTAGATGAAAGGACAGTTATAATGCGTGATTCCAGAGGGAACGCTATCTCACTTCAGGGTATCATATTTGATATTACCGAAAGCAAGAAAGCCGAAGTTGCCCTTGTTGAAGCAAAAATGGTGGCCGAATCCGCCAATCAGACAAAGAGCCAGTTCCTTGCCAATATGAGCCATGAACTGCGAACTCCCTTAAACTCCATAATCGGCTTTTCTGATATGCTGGATGAGGAAATTTTCGGAAAACTGAACCCCAAACAGAATAAATACGTTTCCAATATCAACCGGAGTGGAAGGCATCTGCTCAATATCATAAACGACATTCTTGATATCTCAAAGATAGAGGCCGGTAAAATGGACCTCAGTCCGGAGTTTTTTTTAATGAGCGAACTGCTCGATGAACTGATGCAGAACATGGAACCTCTTGCAGCTAACAAAGACATTAGTCTTCTCATTGAAGATGATATTCCGGATTGTGACGTATATGGTGATAAGCTGAAGATCAGACAGGCTCTGTACAACCTGCTCAGCAATGCAATAAAGTTCACTCCCGCAGGTGGCAGTGTCTGGATTTTAGCTGAATGCAGTCCCGATGAGCTTTCAGTCAGCGTGAAGGATACAGGTATCGGGATATCTGAAGATCAGCAAAAGGAACTGTTCAAACCATTCAGACAACTTGATCCTGCTACTAACAGGGAATACGAAGGTACCGGTCTTGGCCTGGTACTGGTAAAGAGCTTCGTCGAGATGCATGGTGGTGACGTGCTGGTCAAAAGTAGCCCAGAAAAAGGCAGCACCTTCACCATGGTGATTCCAAAGAAACCAGATATTTAGGGTATCTTTTCCTTTTAAAAAAAGAGAAGACATTTATTTCAATGCCTTGAATCGTTTGTCAAGCTCATCCCAGTTAACGATATTCCAGAAAGCATCGATGAACCTGGTTTTCTCATTCTTGTAATCGATGTAAAATGCATGCTCCCACATATCCAGCGGCATGAGGATAGGATATTCAGGGAATACCACATCATTGTGCTTTTCTATCTGCATTATCCCCAGTTTCTCAATAACGTGGCAGTATGTGAGTACGGCCCATCCGGAACCCTCAATAGTTGATGCTGCTTTTGAGAAGTCTTTCTTGAAGCGCTCATAGCTTCCGAAATCGGCCTTTATCTGTTCTGCAAGCTCACCGACAGGCTCTTTGCTGACATCATTTTCAGGTCCCATGGTCGGCCAGAAGTAACTGTGCAGAACATGGCCCCCAAGATTGAATGAAAGCGCTTTTGACATGTTTTTGACATCATATTCTTTGTCTTCTTCTATTGCGTTCTCTATAGTTTCAATAATCGAGTTAGCCTTCTTGACGTAGCTGCTATGATGTTTGTCATGGTGTGTTTTCAATTGCTCTTCTGAGATGTATGGTTCCAGATCTGCATATCCATATGGCAGATCAGGTAATGTGTATTCTTTCTTCCCCATCTTTTCCCCTTCTGTGTTGTAATTTAATTCTGATGTTCCTGAAAAAAGAAAGTGCTGTAACTTTACTACAGGTCCCTGCGCCTATAAAATGCAGTCCTCTAAACCCGAGTCCCCTTCTTTCAGTGAAGATCGTCCTTCTGAACACAATGACGACCTTACTATTCATTTATCATTTGTGTAAATATAAGCATTTTGAATCATGATAAATAAAAACGATATGTGGGGAAGTGCCCGAAACATTAGAGGTCTATGGAAAGACAGTCGTTCTTTTCCATTTCCTCTTCTGTCTTCTTGATTCTTGGCACGATCTCCATAACAGAATCAGGGTTCAGGGAGATCGAGTCTATGCCCTGTCTCACAAGGAACTCCGCAAACTCCGGAAAATCACTTGGTGCCTGCCCGCAGAGTCCGCTGTGCTTGCCGTTCTTCTTTGCACCCTTGATAGCCATGGCAACGATTTTCTTTACTGCCTCATCCCTCTCGTCAAAGGCTTCTGCAAGTATCTCCGAATCCCTGTCAACTCCCAGTGTAAGCTGGGTCAGGTCGTTGGATCCGATGGAAAAGCCGTCAAAGTACTTACTGAACTCGTCGATCAGAAGGATATTACTTGGTATCTCACACATGACATATATTTGCAAATCGTTCTTTCCCCTCTCAAGGCCATGTTTCTTCATCTCCGCGAGCACCTTCTCAGCTTCTTCTATCCTCCTGCAGAACGGGATCATAAGGATCAGGTTTGAAAGTCCCATCTCTTCCCTTACTCTCTTCATCGCCCTGCATTCAAGTGCAAATCCTTCCCTGTATCTCTCATCATAATAGCGGGAAGCACCTCTGAAACCAAGCATGGGATTGTTCTCCTCGAACTCGAAATATTTCCCCCCGAGCAGGCTTTCGTACTCATTTGACTTGAAATCGCTCATACGCACCACTACAGGTTTTGGATGGAAGGCTGCGGCAATGGTACCAACTCCGAAGGCAAGTTTTTCCACAAAGTAATCTTCCTTACTTTCGTAACCCTTTGTAAGTTCCTCGATCTGCTCAAGCACGGATTCATCATCAACCTTCTCGGGATGAACAAGTGCCATGGGGTGGATCCGTATATAACTTGAGATGATGAATTCCAGTCTTGCAAGCCCTATTCCGTCATTGGGTATCATGGAGAGCCCGAAGGCTTCCTCGGGGTTGCCAAGATTCATCATAACTTCAGTCTTAGCATTTTCAATTTCCGTGAGATCAACACTTTCCGTATGGAAATCAAGTGCTCCCTCATACACCTTTCCGACATCCCCTTCCGCACAGCTAAGGGTTACTTCCATGCCGGTTTCCAGCTTTTCCGTGGCATCCGTCGCCCCGACAACAGCCGGTATTCCCAGCTCACGGCTCACAATTGCTGCGTGGCATGTTCTTCCTCCCTTGTTTGTGATAATTGCCGCCGCTCTCTTCATTACCGGTTCCCAGTCAGGTGTTGTTGTATCAGCAACAAGTACCTCTCCTGCCTTAAAAGATGAAAGTCTGGATACATCTTCAATGACCCGAACCTTTCCGCTGGCTATCTTGCTACCGACGCTTCTGCCTTTTACAATGACAGACGACCTCTCGTCAAGAATATAGTTTTCAAGTATGTTCTTTTTCCTCTGGGACTGCACCGTTTCGGGCCTTGCCTGAACGATAAAAAGCTCTCCGGTTTCCCCATCCTTGGCCCATTCTATGTCCATGGGCGATCTCTTCTGATTCTTTCCGGAATAATGGTCCTCTATGGTGACTGCGTAGCGTGCAAGCTGCAGTATCTCTTCATCATTGATACAGAAGCTTTTTCTCTCGGCCTCGGGGACTTCCACATTGCGGGTGAGCACCCGGGAATCCCCACGGCCGTAGATCATTTTTATGGCTTTCTCACCCAGTGTTTTATTGATGATGGGTCTGTTATCGTCTTTAAGTGTGGGTTTGAATACATAGTACTCATCAGGGTTCACAAGTCCCTGGACGATGTTCTCTCCCAGGCCATAGGCCGCGGTTATGAAAACAACATCCTCAAAACCGGATTCCGTATCTATCGTGAACATCACTCCGCTTGAAGCAAGGTCCGAGCGGACCATCTTCATGACTCCGACAGAGAGACCGACCTTGAAGTGGTCGAAATTGTTGTTCACACGATAGGAAATGGCCCTGTCTGTGAAAAGCGATGCAAAACACCTGCTGCAGGCATCTTTCAATGAATGGTAGCCGCTGATGTTCAGATAGGTTTCCTGCTGGCCTGCAAAAGAGGCATTGGGGAGGTCTTCCGCAGTTGCCGAACTACGCACGGCCACATCGGTATCAACTGTTCCGTACTGCTCACTGAGTTTGTCATAGGCCTCTTTTATCTCCTCCCAGAGATCATCGGGGATACCCGCATCAAGGATAATGCTCCTTGCCTTCTTCCCCCTTTCCGAGAGGTCCTGGACATCTTCCGTGTCCAGCCCTTCAAGGGTCTTTTTAAGTTCATCAAGAGTTCCTGACTCCTCCAGCACATGCCAGTAGGCATCCGCAGTGACTGCAAAACCGTTTGGTATCCTGATTCCCTCTTTTGTCAGTTCCCTGTACATTTCCCCGATAGAAGCGTTCTTTCCTCCCACCAGAGGAACATCACCTATAGTTATCTCTTCAAACCACCGGATATACTTGCTGTTTCCCATCAATAAACCCCTGAATTACTCAATCAGTATGTATATGGATATGATTGTTTTCCAGAAGTATATGTCTTTGGGAAAGGGATTGAAGCGGCAGAAAAAATAAGATCAGGAATATATTATTTCGGCATCCTGTCCGAAAATGGTTTTTATCTCTGAGTTGAGCAGATGTTTTGAACTTTCCAGATTATCCTCAATATCCTGCAGATGATTACGTTCTGCCTCTATTCTGCTCAGGATCTGTCCGATGGAGTCACTGTACTGAGATTCCTGAGTTTCGATATTCTCCATCTTCCGGTAAACGTCCAGTTGATTCAGCTCATAGGTGACTGCTTTTTTCTCCGACAGATAGTTCTCTCTCTGCTCGAGCAGATCTGCCATTACAGATGTTTCTTTCAACTTCTCTATCTGCCTGAGTATCTTATCATACATCTGCTCTTTGAGGCCAAGGTCCCTGTTTTTTATACGCTGTTCCAGCATATCAAGAAACGATCCCAGCTCCGTTTCACCGATTGCAGCCGGGTTATTTTTTATTGTTTCCAGTGTCCTTCTGTTCTCGGGTGACAGTACGTGTATCTCTTTATTATCCTGCTTTTCAACCCTTGATATGGCCTTGGACATGGGTGTGAACAGTCTTCTGATATCCGAATCTGTGGACGATATCTCATTCTCAAGTTCCTTTATCCTGTTCTCAAGGTTGCGTGCATTCTCAAATTCATCGCTTTCCTTGAGCTCCTCCATCCTGGAACCAATATCAGCCACATCTTGTTTTGCAGATTCGTATTTTTCTTCCAGGTCGATAATCCTGCCCTGGATTTCTTCGATCTCCCTTTCCAGGCGGCGGATACTTTCTATCTGCTCCGGGAACTTATCGAAGATCTCTATCTTCTCTTTTTCATCCTTTATCAAACCATAGAGTTCATCAATCCTGCTTTCAAGACCTGCCAGACCCGGGCCTACATTCTCAAATTCCCTTGGATAGAGAGCCTTGATATATAGCATGCTTCTCTGGGTATTTTCCAGTACCTGCTTAAGAACGGTCTTTGAATCCTCATAGAAATCAAAGGCATCCTTTGGATCCTTATTCGAGGGTACGTGTATCTTTTCGATCACCAGGTCGAGGTTGTGGATTACGTTGTCACGATTGGACTCTCCCAGTTTCTCAGCCCTCTTATTTGCATCCGCCATCGCTTCCGCCTCAAGCAGCCTCTGTCTGGCATCCCTGATATCCTTTATAGAGCTGTTGATCTCTCTGTACTTCTCCCCGATAGGTGCCCTCAGTGAGTCCAGCTCCTTCTTGTATTCCTCATTGATAACATCCGGGAGCCTGTTGAAGTCAATCCTTTGGGGCAGGCTTTCAGTCTCTTTTTTCTTTTTCCCGAATATTCTGTCCAGAAAACTCATAGTCTTATGAAAAGACGGAATACTGTTTTAAAAGCCTGTTGGAATCTTATACTGTAAGTCTGTTTCCGGAAAATCCTATGAACAATAATACCCGGGACTCAGATTACAACGACCCTGCTCTTGTCAATGGCCACCCTGCATTTATCCCCGGCTTCAAGTTTTGTATTCTCTAAAAACTGGTTTGCCACCTCGGCGATGATCAGGTTGCTGTGTTCTTTGATCTTCAGAACTATTACCTTGCTGGACCCCTTGTTGACAATACTCTTCACCGTTGCATCAAATATATTCTCATCCTGCATTCCTGTTCCATCTCCTATCTTACGCAGGACACGCAGGTTCTCAGGACGTATTCCCCATGATATCTTTGTACCCTTTTCAATTGCCGGATGTTCTGCTCTTACAAGCATTTCCTCGCTTTGAACTACGATCGTGCCGGAAGCAGGGTCCACCTCCTTCACAATTGCGTTCCTGAACAGGTTGGACATACCGACAAGTTCCGCAACATGATGGTTCTTCGGATGATAGAATACATCCTCAGGCGTACCAAGTTGCTGCACACGGCCGTCGTGGAAAACGATGATCTTGTCGGCAATTGTGAAAGCTTCCACATGGTTGTGTGTGATAAAAAGTACCGGTATCCCGAGCTCTCTCTGTATCTCCTTGATCTTGTCCCGAAGATTCAGGCGGACTACCATGTCCAGCGCTGAGAAAGGTTCGTCCAGCAGGAGAATGTCAGGTTTTGGTGCAAGGGCACGGGCAAGTGCAACCCTCTGTTTCTGCCCACCCGAGAGCTGTGAGGGATAGTTATCCTCCAGACCTTCTATATGAAGCAATTGCAGCATCTCATTTACCCTGCTCTCTTTTTCTCCGTCACTCCATCCCTTGAGTCCGTAGGCGATATTCTTCTTCACATCCATATGCGGGAAAAGTGCGTAATTCTGGAAAACATATCCGAGGCTTCTCTCCTGTACCGGCAGGTTGATCCTTTTGTGGCAGTCAAAATATACCCTGTCGTTTACTATTATCTTACCACCATTTGGCTCCAGGAGGCCGGAAATACACTGAAGTGCGGTTGTCTTCCCGGAGCCTGAACGTCCGAAAAGCACCACCAGCTCATCTCCCATCTCGAATTTGGCATCAAGTGTGAAAGCGGCTTCAATGCCTTTTTTCTTGTCACTCTTTTTCCTGTAATAGCGTTTTCTGAAATCCACTCTGATGCCCATATTAACACCTAGACCTTCCATGTATTGACAAGCTTTGCGGTAATCGCCATGGAGAGCAGTGACATGATTATAAGTATCAGTACCAGCATGTTGGCAAGTTCGTTGTTTCCTGTCTGGAAGGCACTGTATATCGAAAGCGACATGGTGTTCGTTCTCCCGGGGATGTTCCCGGCAACCATGAGCGTTGCACCGAATTCTCCCACAGCCCTTGCAAAACTGAGTACAATCCCTGCAAGTATGCCTTTCTTTGCAAGTGGAAGGGTGATAAAAAGTGCGGTTTCAAGTTCCCGTCTTCCTAGTGTGAACGCGGCATACTCAAAATCCCTGTCAACTGATTCAATTGCTGCGGCTGTTGTTTTCACCATCAGGGGAAGTGATACCACAAAGGCTGCAATGACTGCAGCTTCCCATGTAAAAAGTATGCTCCATCCTGTGAGGTTGTAGATGATATTTCCAAGTGTTCCGTTTCTTCCCAGCAGGATAACCAGGATATATCCGGTAACGGTGGGAGGGAGCACTAAGGGTAATGTTACAAGGACATCTGCCAGCCATTTTCCCCTGAAATCACGCCTTGCAAGTACATATGATATAACCACTCCTATCAGTGCAACTACGAGAGTGGATAGTGAGGCAATTTTCAGCGTGATTGTGAGGGGAAATAATATCTGTTCCAGCATGTCCTTTTTCCGTTTTAAGCCGTGAAGCCGTATGATTCCAGTATTGCCCTTCCTTGATCAGAACTGACAAAGTCTACAAATGTCTGTGCTTCTTCCTTGTTCTCTGAAGCTGATGTCACTGCTATCGGGTAACTTATAGGTGTGACCGTGGGTAATGTTGCCGCGATGTCTATGGTACCCTGCTCAGATGTCGCTGCATCCGTACTGTAGACAAAACCTGAATCTACCTCTCCCCTTTCGACATATACGAGCACCTGCTTGACGTCATCTGCCAGCAATGTCTTTGCTTCGAGTTCTTCCCATAAGCCTTCTGCTTCAAGTGCTTCCACCGTATACCTGCCCACAGGTGCGGTCTCCGGGTTTCCGATGGAGATTGTACCAACTTCACTTGAAGTGAGGTCTTCCGGTCCGTTTATGTCCAGCTCGTTGCCGGCAGGTGTTATCAGAACCACTGTATTTGCGGCAAAGTCCTCCCTTGAATCCTCGACTATCAGGGACTGCTCACTTAAAAGATCCATGTGGTTCTGTGAAGCTGATGCGAATACATCTATGGGTGCGCCGCCTTCGATCTGCATCCTGAGTGTTCCTGATCCCGCAAAGTTATAGTTCACATCTATATCGGGATTCTCTTCTTCGAACTTTTCCTCTATCTCGTTAAAGGCTTCTGTAAGGCTTGCGGCAGCGGATACTGTAATTGTTGTGGCCTGTGCCTGCTCTCCTGCGTTAGTATCCTCGTTTGTGTCAGTGCATCCGCTGGCGAGAAGTGCGATTGTCAGAATAGCTGTAATTGCCAGAATGAGTTTCCTGTTGTATAACATAATTATTACCTTCTATGTTTTGTCTTCGGACTTAATGGTGAATACGGATTTTCACCGTTATGTTCTGTCAGACATAACGCTATTCTTCTTTGTTCTGCCATAAATATTTTTCTATGTATGGATTCTGTTAAGTTAAGGAGTATTTCTGAATAGATGGGGTTCGCGGTATAAAATTGTAATTATAGAGATTTTGGATAACAAAATGTTAAAAATCAGTGTCTATAATACACAAATAATTAATAAAATATATTAAATATATAATTAATATGCAAACTTAATATAGTTTGTTGCAATATAAACTTCATAACAGTATTAAAAAGTAAAATTAATTAGAATGGGTATAATATGGGTTTGATGAGTGAGTACATTAAAAAGAATAAGCCAATTGAAGAGTTAAACTCCGAACTCCGCGAGCTTATAAAAAAATATAATCAAAAAAAAGATACATATATGGTTGTCCATGCAAGTGCTATAAGCAAGTCAGATATACCAGATGTCGCTTTGAACATGGATGATTATTATGCAATAATTGATTTAATTAGAGATGTAGAATCTACTAACCTTGATTTTTATATAGAAACACCGGGGGGAAGTGGCGAAGCTGCGGAAGAAATCGTTCGCCATCTACGGAATAAGTTCGAAAATATAAATTTTGTAGTTTCAGGTGAAGCAAAGAGCGCAGGGACAATAATTGTTTTGTCTGGTAATGAAATATATATGACAGAAACTGGGAGTCTTGGTCCGATAGATGCACAAGTATTTATTGGACGGTATAGGGTTTCTGCACATGATTATATAGAATGGGTAAATGAAAAATGGAAAGAGGCTGAAAGTAAAGGAAGATTAAATCCTTTTGATGCCACAATGATTGCTCAAATAAGTCCAGGAGAATTAAGGGGAGTCGAACATAGTTTAAGGTTTGCTGAAGAAATTGTAGGAAAATGGCTTGCTAAATACAAGTTTAGTAAATGGAATGTTACGGAGACCCATCAAAGGCCAGTAACTACTGATATGAAAATTAAAAGAGCAAAAGAAGTAGCTTCTGAACTTATCAATCACGGCAAATGGAGATCGCATGGGAGATCATTAAAGATTAATGACTTGGAAGACATTGGGCTAAAAATAAATCGAGTTGATAGTGATTTAGAATTAGCAGACATCGTGTATAGGATTCAAACGATAATACGCTTAATCTTTAGCAATAGCAATACATACAAAATATTTGTAACACAAGATAACATCCTTAGTAAGAATGCTACAGTTGCTTCTCCCGTGATGCCTATAAATGAGGCTATGCCAGAAGCAGTAGAGGCAAAGATAGAATGCGAGGGGTGCAAGAAGATCCATGAATTATACATTAATTTAAATGGTAATAAAGAAGTTGACCAAGAGCTTAAATCAAAGGGTTTAATACCTTTCCCAAACAATAGCAGATTGATTTGTGAATGTGGAACCGAAAATGATTTAAGTGGGTTAAAAAATGATATTGAATCAAAATTTGGAAAAAAAATAGTAAATTAGGAGGGTGTATGTGCAGAACGAGTCAATGTTTACATTTTTGAAGCGCGTAAAAGAAGGTGAGTATGCTCCAATAGAGGAAAGCTCACTTCAATATGTAAGAATGAGAGAGAGTACTATTGTCGTTCAACAAGACTGTAAACAATATCATTACAGCATGAGTTAAGTTCAGTTTGTACATAGCATCAATGGAATAATGATGCTCTTTTTATTTTTAATTATTTAGTTTGTTTTAATTATCTTAAAAAACAGAGGTTGGAGTATCAGAAATACTCCACCGGTAAAGTCCGGAAAACCTATTCTTCAACGATAGTGACCTTTTTCATCACATCATTTGCCTTTATCTTGTTGACAACGTCCATGCCCTCGATAACCTGTCCGAAGACCGTGTGCACGCCGTCAAGATGTGGCTGTGGGGAATGTGTGATGAAGAACTGGCTGCCACCGGTGTTCTTTCCTGCGTGTGCCATTGAGAGTGCACCTGTGCCGTGTTTACGCGGGTTTCCCTTTGTCTCGCATTTTATGGTATATCCAGGGCCGCCTGTACCGTCTCCCTTGGGACATCCGCCCTGGATAACAAAGTCAGGTATTACCCTGTGGAAAGTGAGTCCGTCATAGAATCCTTTCTTGATAAGTTTCTCGAAATTTTCCACGGTCTTTGGTGCATCCTTCTCGAACAGTTCCAGTACGATCTTACCCTTTTCAGTTTCGATGATTGCCTTCTTCATGAGTTTCACCTCTGCAGTTTACAGGTATTATGGATTTAAGCATTTTGCAAGGAATTACGATATCTCCATTATTTTTATATATCTTATTTTATATAGATGTTTAATAAGTAATATATTGATAACTGCGCATCAGATAGTTTTCAAAGTTGTTTGAGTATTCCGGTAATAAAAAAAGGTGACAGGTGTATTTAATGAAAGGTCCCGGTAGATTAATTCTTACTTTTATTCTCCTTCTTACTTTAAGTTTTACAGCTTACGCCCTGGATATGGAATTTCTAACCAGGGATGTCCAGAGTAGTGTGGGGAATTCGGTTAATTTAAGTGTGTCGATAATGTACGATAATGGAACTCCTGTGAATGATTCCCGGGTGAACTTCACAACTGATCTGGGGATATTGAATCAGGAATCTGTTTTATCTGATTCTTCAGGTATTGCTGAAGTTTCACTCAATTCCTCCACCGCAGGAACGGCCCATATCAATGCAAGTTCAGGCGGTACTTATAATTTGACAAATATTACCTTCTATCCGCTTTCTGCTGATTCAATTCTGGTAGATGCTGATAAGTATGAAAATGTTGCCGGCAGCATTACGAACATCACTTTTACACCTGTTGATGTCTTTGATAATACGAATTGCAGTGAAAAAATAAATCTGGATATTGCCGTAAGTGACTATTCGGGAAGCCCTGCATTAAATCCCGTATTTACCATTAACTATGACAAGATCACAACTCTTGAAATAAGCCGGGATGAAAATGGCGATGCATACTGGAATGTTTCCGAAGTGGGTAGCAGCCCGGAGTCAGATTGTGCTTTTCTTTCTGTAAACTCTACGATTTCAGGTAATATCACTATTACATCAACCACAGGCTCTGCATCCAATTACACGGAGCTGGTCATCCTTCCGGGTGAACCGGATAGGATAACAGCAGTGTATAATGATGAATGTACTGTTAATACAAGCCACAATATGTATGTGCGTGTTTATGACAGGTACGCAAATCCGACTCCTGAGGTTGATCTTACTTTCAGTGTAACATCTCCGGAGAATACCGTTTATAACAGCCCTGTTGAATATAGTTCTGCATCTCTTGAATATTATAGTGGGATCACTGATGCAAGCGGAAAGTTGTCCAACACTTTCACAACTGATAAAAGAGCGGGATCGAATATTATAACTATATCTGTTGTCAGTACATCGCTCACAGGAAACATTACTATACAAGGTCTTGCGGATGAGATACACAGATTCTTCCTGACATATACTCCTGAGTATGCCCTGTCAAACAATCAGGACACATACACACTATCCGCACGTCCAGTGGATCAGTTCATGAATCCGATACTGCCACTTACAACCCCCATCAAGGAGCAGGTCAGGTTCACAACGGACAGCGGCAGTTCGGTTCTGGTACCACTGAACAGCCAGGGACGTGCAAATACCATCGTAGGTCCCACTCCGTACATAGAATCCCTTTCAGTATCAGCTACCTACAGGAATGAATCCGGGTATACCAGCTTCACTAATAACACTACACTTTATTTCACGGCGGGACCACTTGAAATGATAGATATATATTCTGTTCCGAACGCTGTTCTGTCCCGGGAATTGAGTGGAAATCATGAATCAAGTATAGTCCTTGTCGCACTGGATGAATGGGGTCATTCATTGCCTAATGTTCATGTCACATTCAACAATAGCAACGCAACCGTGGGAACACTGACAATTAACGAAATCAATTCTACCCATATCAATGCAACAACGGATTCCGAAGGAAGGATATATGGTACTTTCACAGGAAATGTCTCCGGAAACACAACTATTACGGCTGCTAGCGAAGATGTGAACAGTTCAACCAATATCAGCGTAAAGGCCGAGCCTTTTATGAGTGTTAACCTGAATGTACAACCCACATCGGTGACATCAGGGTCTCTTATCAATGTAACAACAATCATTTCTATCGAGGGAGAGCTTCCCATTGTAAGGCCTGCTGCAAGTGCCATGCTTGTGCTTGACCGCTCTGGAAGTATGGATCCGGATTACTATGCGGGAACTCCACTTGATGTGGTACTTGTGATAGACCGTTCGGGAAGTATGTCAGGAACCCCTATCGAAGATGCAAGGAATGCTGCAAAAGAGTTCACCGATAACCTTGTTTCCAATTCTGAGGCAGGAGTGGTTTCATTTGCCAGCTCCAGCGGGGTGGATAAGGACATGACGCTTCTGAACTCATATGATAACAAGGCTGCCGTAAAAAGTGCTATCGACTCGATAGATGATGACGGTATGACTGCAATGGGTGAAGGAATGGCGGATGCTAATGACCTTCTTATAAATCATGGCCGTTCAGATACCAGAAAAGTTATGATCGTTCTCACGGATGGAGAAACGAATTCCGGAGATGATCGGGATGGTGAAGATGCTATTGCATTTGCAAATGCAAATGGTGTTACAATCTATACCATAGGTCTGGGAAGCAGTCTTGATGAAGCACTGCTCAGGCATATCGCATCTGAGACCGGTGGTACATACTACAATGCACCTGACAGTTCCGATCTGCGTGAGATATACAATACGATTGCCCAGGAACTGAGTGATTATGATATATCTGATGTAGAGTATGGAGTTGAGGGATTCACTCCTTATGATTATACTTTCCAGGAATCTCTGGGGACACCATCTTCAATAGAAGGGATCACGCTTAGGTTCGAAGGCTATGATCTGGACACAGTATTTGATGCAGGTTCAGCTTACGGCGGATCAAGTGCCGGTGAATGCCTTATTCAGATAAACGGAAACAATTTTGAATTAATACCTTCCTATGATACGGGTATTAATGAACAGTGGGATGATTATGAATACGATATCTCTGCTTATGTGCAGCCAGGGATCAACACCATAACTTTCTATGATTATCATGACTATGAAACTGGAAGCAATTGGAATAATCGTGTAAGAAATGTAGAAGTTTTCTGGAATGGCACAAAGATTGCATCCCATTCAGATGATACTGAGTTATATGCAGGCGGTTATGATTGTTCAGTGAATCTTGTAGAGCCTTTTGAAACAGACATTTTTATTAATGAAACAATAAATGACCTTAAAGTTCAACTTGACTGGGAGGATGCAGCAGAAGATTTCTATCTTCAGCTGACCAGTCCCTCTGGAAAGATGTACGGCCTCAACAAAGATACCACAGGATACTATCCCAATGGAGATACTTCTGAATACATATGGATTCAACCGCTTTCTTACTTGTATCCGGATGATGACAGCGACACAGTTGAAACTGGCTACTGGACTATAACTGTCATGGGTACGAGTACAGATGACTTCACTATTACTACTTTCATCGACAAGAAGAGTGCTGCCAAACTTTCATCCCATGCTTTTATGAGCAGTTTTGACGAGAGCAGAGGTGACAAAGCGGGACTTGCACTTTATAGTTTTGAAGATGTGGTCGAAAGTAATAACCAGACAAGTTACCTGCTCGATGATAGTAGCTGGGTAGGGTATTTCACAGCCGGAACGGATGGTTTCCATACTTTCAATATCACATGGGATGATACTTCATCCATTGATGCTTATCTCTATGATGGTATAGAGGTCCTGGATTCCTCTGGAGGAACAGGAGCATGTGAAGTATCCCATCTGCTTTCAGAAGGGAAGACATATCATCTGGAAGTAGTTAAAGGAGCAGGCACACTTACAGATACCCGGTTTACGATCAACGTCTCAACTTCAGAACCTGATTCTTTTATGACCGCCTACTATGACAGCAGTGGCGGTGGCGGTACTCCTAAGTATCGCGTATGGGATGGCCTTGAATGGTCAACAGAACGTTCGGCTAACTACGTCGGTGGAAGCCCCTATTACGTGGTCCTTGAATCAAGTCCTTTGAACTCTGAGATCATAATGGCCACTGCAGACAGTAATAATGATGTGAATGTACAGGTATGGGACAGTTCTTCCTGGGGCAGTGTGAATCAGTTAAGTGGACATCTTTATTCCTATGAACAACGGGGCTTTGACCTAAAGTACGAACAGGTATCAGGGGATGCGATAGTAGCCTATATGGATACGGATATAGATGACGCGACTCCTCGATATAGAGTATGGGATGGTAATTCGTGGAGTCCCGATAATTCAGTGGACGACAGCAATTCCGGTGCAGGTGATACAGGATGGATAAGGCTTGAGGCAAATCCCTATTCAGATGAAATGGTCCTTGTGACTCTTGATAATGAAAGGGATCTACGTGCACAGGTCTGGGATGGTGATTCATGGGGAAATGTCAATTCCGTCACAAATAGTGCCAGTGCGATACGTGAAGGATGGGGATGGTTTTCTTCATATAGCGTCTATCAGTGCTTTGACGTGGCTTATGAGCAGACTACAGGAAGAGCAATGGTAGTATGGGCGGATAGTGATGGACACGTGAATTATTGTATCTGGGACGGAAATTCATGGAGTTCAGAATATACCATTTTTGACCTGTCTGATGATATCTGCTGGATAAAGACAGCATCGGATCCTAACACTGATAATATACTCCTGGCAACACAGGACAATGGCGATAATATTCATATAGCTGTCTGGGACGGTTCTACATGGTCTGGTCCCACACAGATTGAGAACAATGTGTACGAGTATGAAAGAAGATCTGTTGATGTAGCTTTTGAGCAATCCAGTGGTGAAGGTGTTGTTGTCTGGGGTGACAGCAGTTCAACTCCTAAATATCGGACATGGGATGGCTTTTCATGGAGTGATGAATCATCAGCATCAGATCTTGGTGGAAACGGTTATACTCGTTGGGTCCAGCTTACACCTGATCCTGAGAGTAATGATATTTTCCTTATGACCTCTGATGGTAATTACGATCTTAATATCCAAAAATGGGATGGCTTTTCATGGAGCATAGTCACAGAGCTTGAAACATCGTCAACAAGGTACTATGAGTGCTTTGATATGGTGTTCAACGAACTGGCAGGTGACCCGGAAATCACTTCTGTTTCCTGGAATCAGTGGACTGCCAGTGTAACATCAACTCTGGAAAATGATTCCCTCTCCCACCTTGAAAACGCTATAGGCACAATGACGGCAGACGGACTTACTTCAATAGATGAAGGTATGTATGCTGCCAATAACGAGCTATCTTCAGTGGATGGTAATTCCACAATGGTGATTATGACAGACGGTCTTGACAATGCAGGTTATCATTCTCTGCTTGAGGAAGCTCACAGGGCAAAGGAGAATAATACCATCATATATACTGTGGGTTTTGGTAATGATGAATCCGAAGTGGACCCTGTGCTTGCTGAGGTCGCAGAGATCACAGGTGGCGAATACTACTTTGCACCAAACTCCAGTGTTCTGAAGGATATCTTCCAGGGTATTGCCATGCAGATCACCAACTTCTCCGCAGGTGGTCCTGTATTAAGTGTACATGTGCCTTACAATTACATAACTCCACTCTCGGTGGCAAAGGCCACCTACATTCCGGGAAGCAGTAACTCAACAACCGGTAATGCAACTTTGTTCGTAGCACCCACAGCACCAGCTACAGGCAATGCTGAACCCACGATCACAACTTCCGGTACAAGGTCTGCACTTGAATGGCAGATGCCCACAATGGGCTCAGGTGACAAATGGGGTATATGGTATCAGATGAGGGTGGATGGAGCAGGCTATGTGCCTATAATCATGCCGTCATCCACGGTTACATACACTGACCTCGATGGTGAGAATGTAACTGTCTATGTGCCCGCCAGTGGGAGTGCAAGTCTGGGAGGAAATGTTGCAGGTGTTCTCACATATGCTCTTGGTAGTCTGGAAATGGTGCCGGATGACCATCTTGTATTGATAGACAATTCTTCCAGGATAACTTTGACCGTAGAGGATGTAACAGGCAATTCAAGTTTTGCCTATGTAATACTTGAAACCGATCTGGGTTATTTCAACAATTATCAGAATCCTGTAAATATAACTGTAGTAGGATCGGACACAGTTGATTTCTCAAGTGCTATCGCAGGAAAGGCCCACATTACTGCCCGGGCATATAATATCAACAATGTAAGCGATATGCTTACAGCAAAAGATATGCTTGTGGTAAGACCAAAAGGGATGATAACAATAAGTTAAATCATCTCTTTTGTATTCTATTTCTACCATCTGTTCTGAAAAAAGAACTAAATATGTGATTCAACTAGGTTGAACTTATTTTGATATTCCAGTTGAGATCAGCGGCAAAAAAAGATTCTTTTTAGTATTGCCTGTGTTCTCCCGCAGACTGATCTGTAAGATTAAAAAATAGTATAAAGAAATCAATTTTTAACTGATATCAACATCGACCACATGTCGGCTAAGTATCAGGAACGTATCCTTTCTTACAGCAGAAACCACTGAAGAATTGCTGTTGATGATCTCAAAACCATTCTCATCAAGGAACTTTTCCCATTCAGGTGCATACCTACTACTGAGATTTACAGTAAGATCGCTTGTCCCGCTACTCGCACTCATATGACTCTTATTGTTCTTCATTGTGATCGTTGCGATACCGTTTCCTGAAACAGATCGGTTGCCACTCACAGATACGATTCCAATAGTAGTTGAATTGACATTATTTATAGTTCCGGTGTATATGCTGGGTTTTGATACCATTACACTGGAGTCGGGAGAATAATGTTTGAATACTCCTCCCATTTCATACGTAATCGTATTATCTTTCCTCAAGTATTCTATCTCTCCGGCAGTATAATACGTAGTGTTACTGTCATAACTAATGGTTATTGATGAGCTGTTGCTCGCTGAGAGTGTAGATTCCTGAAGTTTCATCTGAAGTACTTTTACAGGTGTCTGGTCAAAGGCAACCCTGTCCATGTTACTCTGCAGAACTATGAAATTCTGTTCAGTACTTTCGAATACGTTTGCATCTATGTTTGACTGCAGGGCGGGATACCCTATTGCATATATAACACCCATCGAAAGGGTAACGATCGCAAACAGCAGGATATATCCCAGTGTTTCCGAAACAGCAGCGTTATTTCTATCTTGTTGAGTCATAACTGATCATATGTTCTGTAGAACTGCTCTGGGCGGTTCCGTTTATTGGCATTGTTGAAGCTATTCCGCCAATTGTCACTCGTACTTTCTTTCCTGTAGAATATGATATCACCTCTATGATCTGGTCGCTGGTGGCGGCATCGGCGTTTATATGGTATGTGCCTGTACCAGCTAGCGCAGGTATCCTGTACTCTGTTTCCATCTGTCCGTTGGATGGCAGGATGACATACATATCCGTTATCATTGTGCTCATCATGTTTCCTATATCGGTGAATTCATCCTCTACTACCACTTCATTAGGGCGGTCCAGGAAGACCTGGGTTGAATTGAGGAACAGGATCGCAAAAAAACCAACACATACCACGGAAAGCATAATATATTCGATGAGTGAAGAAACTCCCTCTTCATTCCTGAAAAAAACCTTCATTTAATCACCTCTATTATTTCGGGAGCGGACACATAGTTTGTTTTTGCGTCCTGGAAACTTATATTCGCCCATACAAGTCCACTGGATGAGGAATTATTATATGTCATATTTGCCAGTGTAACATCTATTGTTTCACCATGTAGCGCATAGATGTATCTCATCTGTGAGCTGCAACTATCAAAGATAGATGCATAGGCGGTGGAAATGCTCTGGTTGCTGCTTGCATTGATTTCCCTTGAAATATCCATGGCTATTCTGGCATTTTCCCGGGTTTGCAGATTCAATTCCCTTATATTCTCCTTTGGCAGTTCCAGTGCAGCGTTTGAAGAATAAAATCCTGCAACAACTGCCTGATTTGCCAGCAGTGCAAGTGATATGATTATTAGTGATATGACCAGCCCTGAAAGAGCTATCCACTGTCCTTTTGTATCATCTTTCAGACTTTCCATGCTGTCATCCTCACTTCAACTATCTTTATCTCATCGTCAGCCAGGTTCCATCCCCCTCCCATGGTACTGGCAGTCTCGTTCGTTAGGGCTACAAGCCTTCTGGCAACAACATCATTCTCAGTAGCTATGCCGTTTATTATTACAGGCTTTGTAACTACTTTACCACTGCTCAGATATACAAGATCTACATTGTACCGGATTCCCGGCAACAGATATGCAAGTTCTTCGTCCAGCTTCTCCAGATTGTCACCTACACCTGTGGATTCACCCATATCCCAGCTTGAAACACATTCTGTAAGGTTGTATTGTATTGCGGTATCAGGGGTCATATCCACAATTGCCAGCGCATCGTGAGCCAGCTGTTCCAGTTGTACATCCATGGCAAGTTCGTTCTGGGGGGTCACGATCGTAGTTCCCTGGGTAACTGCCAGCATCGTGAGTGTCATCAGTATTGCGGCAGCAAGACCTTCAAGGGTATGTATCTGTGCCCTGTCGTTCATTGCCAGACCTCCACGTTAAGATATGCAGGTTCATAGAGTGGTTCGCAGTTCTCTGTAAACTCAAAGTACGGAGGTGCAGACCGGGTGAATCTTATATCACTGAAAGTAAGCTCTAAACTGTAAGTCTGATTGTATTCAAAAAGGCTTGAATTGAAATCGAGACACAGTACATCATCAGTGTCCAGTGAACTTCCGGGAGATGAACGCGTCGCACCATTTTTTTCATATACGGTATAGTCTGCGGATGTGGTTAATGTACTTCCGTTCAGTTTCACATATTTTAAGGAAGGGTTCGTTCCGTTGATATCGAACTGACCGAGTTGGATTGTAATGTTCTCGCTTAATGGTCCCCTTACATTGATCAGGGATGTATTGGAAGGCAGTGTGAGGTTTGTTGTCAGTTCTGTGGCATTGATATAGGCCACTCTCCCTGTTTCCACAAGCATAAGACGTGTGATTCTTGATGTTTCCCTGTCAGGTGGTGCGGGGTCTCCTCTGGTGATCGCAGTATTATTTATTGAAAGGTACTGTTTATCCTTTATAATAGAGATATTGTAACCATATGAGAAAACAGCATCATTGACGTTATCATAGAGACCAAGCCTGTCTACAAAAATGCTCTCGTTGACCTGCATCATGGCAATGATCTTATCTCTTGAGATTATGTTCGGCCTGTTTGTTGATTTTGAACTGTTGTCGTCATCCACCGCAAGGCCGATTCTCATAATGTCGTTAGTGTGGGACTCCCAGTCCGTACTGCTGGAAGTGCTGTTGCCCCACCAGCCAGGATCTTCAGTGAGAATGGTCGCCGTACGATAAGCCGTATAATCAAGGCTACTCTCGCCTGCCGAACCCGACATGAATAAACCGGGGATGAACTGAACTACGAACATAAGGGCAATAAGGAATAATGATATCCCCAGAAGAAAATCTACTGCGATCTGTCCTTCCTCATTTATCATTGGATTTATATATAGAGTATTTAATATAAAAACTGTTTGCTTTTTATTACATGTTTGTAGAAAAAAAGTATTTGTTACACGCTTGATTTTATTTGATTTTGTATAACAGCGACGCTAACTAAACTTTACAAAAAAATATTGTAGAAAATAAATGGCAGGAAATGTTTATTCTA
The DNA here is from genome assembly GCF_013388255.1 of Methanolobus zinderi. Taxonomy (NCBI): domain Archaea; kingdom Methanobacteriati; phylum Methanobacteriota; class Methanomicrobia; order Methanosarcinales; family Methanosarcinaceae; genus Methanolobus; species Methanolobus zinderi. Next base: position 17,373 of record NZ_CP058215.1, on the reverse strand, counting down.
TATTTACATCAAGTTCGTTATTCGTGATGTGCATATAAGTGAGTATTGCACCACCTGCGTCATAATTAAGAGTATATGTGGAGCTATCAATCTCTATTTTTTCATTACTCTTTTGATCCCAGCTACATTCGATAGTGCCGTCCTGTGCCATGAGCCTCATATAGTGCTGGGTAATGTTGTTCAGTGACTGAGTACTGTTTGCGTTAACATATGATATATTTATGTTTGGTGTTGTTGAGTAAGAGCTGACGGAACCCCATGATGAGGCTGTTCCAATGCTATTGTAATCCATAAGGTACGAATCACTGATAAGGTCTACAGTGCTATTTGCATACTTTATACTGCCAGAATGGAATGAATTGACACTAAAATTGCTAGTGGAATTCGTTTCCCATATTTCGCTAATTCCTGCAGAGCTATCTGTGTATTCTATCGCGTAATTCGAATAATCTACACCCTTGGCTTTGGACAGTATTATGTTGTCTTTTCCATCCTTATCAAAGCTATATACAAGCCTTTTTGTTCCTGATGTGGCAGTTATTGTCATTCCAGAAGAAACAAAGAAGCTTGCATCTCCATCAACATAAAAATAGAAAGAAAAGTTATGGAATGGTGTGGTGTTAGTGTGGTTCAAAGCTGGAATGTCAAAAGAATACGACATGGGAAACGTTCCCATATTGGGCTCTGTGTCCATTTCAACGATAGCTGTCTTGTTCCCGTGATCCACAATTGCATTAGTAGAAGTAAGGCTTTCCGCATATTCTGCCCAGCCGTCGTAGAATTCGCTGTTGATGTATATCAGGATCTTATTGCATTCCAGGGGATTGGTGAAATTAATATTACTGCTTGTATTCGGGTATAGAATGACAGGTGTGTTTGAAGATCTTACTTTGATATTAACATCGGAACTTCCTCCGACGGAGTCATTCCCATTGACCTTCACAATGGGCAGGGTCATGGTCTCTCCATTATAATGGAACTCAGGGGGGGGATATCATAATTGTTCCTCCGTCCGAATATCTGGACCAGACTCCTCCTCCTTCATATGCTATCACCCTGTCTCCCGAATAGTATCTCACCGTTCCCATTGAAGCATTAAGTCCTGAAAAATCCGGATAGTGGTCATAGTTCTTCCATGAACCCCATGTTCCACGCTGCGGGTAGAAACTACTGTACCATGATGAATCGGAGGACAGAAATATGATCATCATCCGACTCTCATTATAGGAATCACTGTTACCCTGCACTTCTACGTTTTCTCCCATTAGGGAAAGTGAGGTTGTCTGAAGAGGCGATTCTCCGAGCGATGCTTTGCTTGTCCTTGAGTCCAGAACTGTAAATGCCTGCTCGATTTTCTGGGATTTGGCCATCTCCTGTGTTTCACTTATCACAGGTGATGTGTACAGAAGCATAAGGCCTATGGATAACAGGCTAATTGCAAGTATTATTGAGATACCGATGACGGATGAAACCGCCAGATCACTTCTCCAGACATTTTTCAAATTCTCCACCCCTTCGTTTTATCAATCTATTGTAACCTTCATTGGTGAATCAATCACGTATACATCAATATTTATAAGGTAATTCTTGCTGCAGTTCACAGTTCTGTTATTGCTATCCAGCATGACTACTGGCATTTCCAGGCTTTTATTAAGGTATCTTCCCCAGGCTTCGAAATAGTCGCTTGTAACTGATATGTTCATTTGTGAGACATTCTCGTATCTGTAGATCCTTCTCCCACCGCCGTCAGCGGTTACACTGACAAGCCCGGAACCTGACAGGGATTCACGACCATCGATCTTAGCAATGGGTATCACCATGACGTTGTTCGCATAGGTAAAACGTGGCTCAGATATCATCACTGATCCTCCATCCTCATATTTTGCCCATACGCCTGTGTTCTCATAAGAAATATTGGTGTTATGATAACTATTTTCTATATCTTTTATTTCGAGACCAACAGCAGACTGGATTTCATAAGCATTTGCAGAGGAATTCCATACCTGAATATCAATACTCATGTAATTGTCCCCGGCCACAGACAAGGCACCTCCGTACATTTTTAGTTCTACTGACTGGGATGGAGCATTTCCGAATACCACCTTATTCATGTTCAGGGCCAGAACTTCAAAGCTCTGCCCTATATTCTCCGAATGTCTGGCATCCTGCATGTCTTCCAGCATGGGTACTCCGGCTACGATGATGATACCGGTTGCAAGAATTATGATGCCCAAAATGATGCTGTAGTCCACCACTTCTGATACTGCGGCATCTGATTTTGTAAGATTTCCTTTCATGCAACTCTCCGGTACTTAGTCTATTCTGATCATGTTTGAGGCTGGATCATAGTGTAATATGAATTCGTTCGATCCGCTGTACAATTTGACGGATTCAACTTCGGTTTCATGCACTTTATAGGGCACTTTAACTCTTGTAGCGTACTTCCCGTGGGATTCGAATATGATCTCATTTGTCTGATTCGATAACTCCACCGAATATTGCTGGCCGGCAATTTCATCGGGAAGTGGCAGGATGAAGAAAAAACTGCCGACTTCCCCTCCTGCATTTCTGCTTATCTGTACGGCGGTATCAATGTTTGATATCTGCAATGCCATGTCGTTGCCATGTATCTCGAACTCATCACGCATGACAGTCTGTTCGGCACGGTCCATCATTGTGTAAAAAGAACTGATCACGACTACCATAGTGATCACAGTAATTGACAGGGTCAATACAAAACCCACTGAAACGGATACTGCTTTCTCATCATCTCTGAATTGCCGGATCATATCTGTCCCTTCGGTAGTGTTACAGGTATTGTTGTATTGATCTCCAGGTGTCCGTTCTTGTTCAGTTTAATTGTACTGTTGACAACATTAACCCTTTCAATGTAGAACGGATCTCCGTTTACGAGATCACCTGATATCATAAACGTTCCCATGGCCTGGCTGCCGTTTATGAATTTGATAGTGTAAGTTTGATTTGCTGTCTGGCTATTGAAATGAAGATTGGAGTTTATTCCATCAATTTCATTGCCTGTGATATTTATCTCACTGAAAGAACTATTCTCCGACTTCAGTATAGAACTACTATTGTATATAGTGAGGTTGATATTACCACTTGAATTGAACATTGTGGCTGACCAGATGCTGCTGGACTGATTATTAATTTCAATTACAAACTTGTTAGATTCATTTCCCAGATTAGATGAATTGGGTATGGATAGCAGAAAACTGTCTGTGTTATTTACTCTCTCAATGACAACCCAGTCATCATTACCGTCAGCAAGGCCGTTTTCAGTAAAATATGCATCCTGTAATGTATCATTTTCCAGAGAGAATATAAACCCTGACAGTGAATAACTTTTGACCATCCTCTCTGAATAATTTGTCATATATGAATTGAATTTATTACCATCTATTGACGATCCGTTCCTTGCGTCAACATATGCTTTTTCATAGGCCTCGGTGGTGGTCTTTACAACATTGGAATAATCAAAGACATTTGTCTCAATACTTGACTCTGAAGCTGTGTTGCTTGCATATACGATGTTGTTGAGCATGATTGTAAGGACTACTATGCCTATTCCGATAATAAAACCGGCAATTAATATTATCTGTCCTGCTTCATTCATCTTTTTCATGTCAACACCTGTATCTTACATTCGCCACAGAGTCATCTTCACGTCAATAAGGTTGTAGAAATCGGTACTCGTATCAGTGTCAGGTATACCCGTATAGGACCTGAATTGGGTTGGGTCCGTGATGTCTGAGTCTGATAATAACACTCTTCTGGACACGACCACGGCATTGTCCGATGGCTCACCATTATAGATGTAGGGCAGAGTGACCACAGACCCTGCATCGTTTACCATGGTGAATTCAACATTGTGTGCTATACCTTTGGGAACGATTACATTTTTCAGCAGATCGGCAGTTGTACTGTTCGTAAGGGTGTTATTGTTCTCTGATACATATGCTGTGGAATTCCATATGTATCTCTCCCCATTCCAGTTCAATATATCCTCCTTAAGACCTGAACTCTGTCCCGATTGTGATCGATCAAGTACATTCAGCATATCCTGTCCCAGGATCTGGAGCTGTGCTTCTATGTGTGCATTTGCAGTTGAGGACGTGAGGGGAGTAAGTGAAGTTGCCTGGACAGTGAATACTATGATCCCTGTGATGATTATAAGAGTCATTAAAGCTTCCAGGGTATGTAGCTGTGCCTTTTGGTCAGATCTGATGTTCAATTGTCCTTTATCATCTTTCAGATTACCACACCCTCACAGCTAAGATCGCCCGGACTTCATCACCCGTGTTTTGATTTCGGACCAGTACGATTCTTTTAGTCTGACCGATATTTCCCTGCATCGGTAATGGCTTGCCAGTTGAGTAATCGAGAGTGCCCGCAGTTATGTTCTGCAAAGTAATATTGAACTCATATCGAAGGTAAGAACTGTTCATTCCATAGTAATTGATAACGCCTTCATAATTGCTGTTTGAGTTGTTGAAAAAATCATCTACTTTCGTGCCATTAAGAAGGTTTGTTGTCAGTGGGTCACCGGCACTCATGTTTTGTTCTATTATATTTGTTGATATTCTGTCAGCTATTAATGTGACTTCGTCTGAATTGGATTGGAAGGGGGTGAACAGTCCTGTAGTATAAGTGAAAACAAAAACGATACCCATAAGGAATATTGAGATTCCGATCAGGTAGTCGATGTGCATTTGTCCTTCATTATCCATATTCATTTTCCATGGAATGATCATTTATTATATAATATGGTTATTATGCAATAATATATATATTATCCTGCAGGACTTATTTATTTATTTTGTACAGCAGTATAAGGAATTTAGCTGGTGTCTCTAATCTTTATCTGGACTACAGATTTCACAATTTTGTATAATAAATAACTTATATTGGTAATATTATATACTTGTTCTGAATGTCATAGTCGGTCTGAATAGTTCCCGCATAATGTCCGGCTTAGTGACAATGGGTGGTTTAGAGGTGATTTCATGGGGAATCTGAAAAAATTATTATGCGTCTTAGCTTTATCCCTTCTGTTTTCAATTTCAGCTTCGGCGCTGGATCTGGACTTCCTGACATCGGATATTCAGGGTAACGCAGGTGAGTCTGCCAGCATCAGTGTGCTTATTACAGATAACGGCACGGCTGTAAACAACACTGTAGTAAATTTCACAACAGATATGGGTATTCTTAACTCTTCTTCTGCGGTCACAAATGCTTCGGGCATTGCAGAGGTGACTCTTAATTCCACGTCAACAGGAACTGCACACGTTAATGCGAGTACAGGAAATGAACACGATCTTGCAAATGTAACGTTTCTGCCATCTGAAATATCTTCAATACTTGTCGAAACCGATCATTCAGTAAATAAGGCCGGTAATATCACCAATATTACATTCACACCGGTGGACATCTTCGGTAACGTGGATCCGGATGAGAACATCAACTTGAACATTATAATAAAAGATCAGTCAGGAAATACGATTCAGGATATTTATACAACTGTATCCTCTTCCAATACAACATCGCTGGATGTCAATAAAACAGATACAGTATTCTCATATGCAGGCTCTTCATCCAAAAATTCAACCCTGCGTCTTAATTCCACAATCGCGGGAAACATTACAATCAATTCAACTGCCGGTCCCGCTTCAAATATGTCCTGTATTAATATAACAGCCGGCTCTCCCGCCCTTTTGAGGATTGTATATGATGACGATCATACTGTCAACACGAATTCAAGTATTTATGTTAGTGTTTATGATGTCTACGAAAATCCCGTAGAGGATTCCAATGTCACTTTCTCCGTGATATCTCCTGCAAACACAATCTATAATAGTCCGGTTACGTACAACTCTTCTTCTATTGCCCATAGCAGCGGCCTGACAGATATCAATGGTAAATTCGCGAATATCTTTACAGCAGATAAAAGAGCTGGTAACAATGTAGTACAAATAAGTGTTATCAACACCACTTTACAGTCGAATATCACAATTAGCGGTCTTGCAGATAGGATCGATGATCTTTTCCTTACTTTCAGTCCTGAAAATGTTCTCTCGAACAATGAGGATTGTTATACATTATCGGCCCGTCCTGTGGACCAGTTCCTCAATCCGATAATACCACTCACAACTCCGATAAAGGAACAGGTCAGGTTCACAACAGATGATGGTAATCTGGTATTGGTACCACTGAACAGTCAGGGACGGGCAAACACTATCGTAGGTCCCACCCCGTATATAGAATCTTTATCGGTTACAGCTACTTACAGGAATGAATCCGGATATACGAATTTCACCAATGTCACTGAACTTAATTTTACAGCCGGACCACTTTACATGATGGACTTTTATTCTGTTCCGAATACTGTCTTGTCACAGGGTTTAAACGGCAACCACAAGTCTACTGTCACTCTTGTTGCGCTGGATGAATGGGGTCATTCGCTGCCTGATATCAATGTAACGTTCAACAATAGCAATACAACGGTCGGAACTCTTACAATCGACGGGATCAATTCAACCCTTATCAATGCCACTACCGATTCCGAAGGAAGGATATATGGTATTTTTGAAGGCAACGTTTCAGGAAACACGACTATTGTAGCTACTAGTGGAGACATTAACCAATCCGCCAATATCAGTGTCAAAAGTGAACCTTTTATGAGTGTTAACCTGAGTGTACAACCCACATCGGTGACATCAGGTGATCTCGTAAATATAACAACGATCATTTCCGTGGAAGGTGAACTACCTATCACCAGACCAGCGGCAAGTGCCATGCTTGTCCTTGATCGTTCGGGAAGTATGGATCCTGACTATTATGCGGGTACTCCGCTTGATGTGGTACTTGTGATTGACCGTTCGGGAAGTATGTCCGATCAGCCTATTACTGATGCAAGGGACGCTGCAAAAGAGTTCACCGATAACCTTGTTTCCAATTCCGGGACAGGAGTCGTTTCATTTGCTAGCTCAAGCAGGGTGGACATGGGTATGACACTGCTGAACTCATATGATAACAAGGCTGCCGTAAAAAGCGCTATCGACTCGATAGATGATGGCGGTATGACTGCAATGGGTGAAGGGATGGCGGATGCTAATGACCTTCTTATAAATCATGGCCGTTCAGATGCCAGAAAAGTGATGATCGTTCTCACGGATGGAGAAACGAATTCCGGAGATGATCGGGATGGTGAAGATGCTATTGCGTTTGCAAATTCCAATGGTGTCACAATCTATACCATCGGTCTTGGAAGCAGTCTTGATGAAGCACTGCTCAGACATATCGCATCTGAGACCGGGGGTGCGTACTATAATGCACCTGACAGTTCCGATCTGAGTGAGATATACAATACGATTGCCCAGGAACTGAGTGATTATGATATATCTGATATAGAATATGGTGTGGAAGGTTTCACCCCATATGATTATACTTTCCGGGATTCTCTGTCCATGCCATTTTCTTCCGAAGAAACTTTCCTGATCAACGATACTATCAATGATCTTAAGGTGCAGCTTGAATGGGAAGATAGTTCTTCGGACCTTGATCTTCAACTGACAAGTCCTTCCGGAATTATCTATGGTATTAGTGATAATACAACAGGCTACTATCCTGTTAGTGATACTTCCGAGTACATCTGGATACAGCCGCTATCCTATCTGTATCCTGATAATGACTATGATTCTGTGGAAAAGGGCATATGGACTATCAGGGTAACGGGTTCAGGCACAGGTACTGAGAATTTCAATATTGCTACCTATATCGACAAGAAAAGTGCTGCTAAATTGTCCTCCCATGCATTTATGTCAAGCTTTGATGAAAGCAGAGGTGATACGGCAGGGCTGGCTCTCTACAGTTTTGAAAATGAAATAACAAGCGACAACCAGACCAGCTATGTTTTTGATAACAGTAGTTGGGTCGGATATTTCACTCCTGAAATCGGAGGCTTCTATACTTTCAACATATCCTGGGAAGATGCCTCCCTAATGGATGTTGACCTTTACGATGGTATGGATGTTCTTTCATCTTCCAATGGAACTGCCGCCTGCGGGGTCTCTTCAATGCTTTCGGCAGGAGATACGTATTATATTGATATATCCAAGGGAGCAGGAGCACTTACGGATACCCGATTTACGATCAACGTCTCCACATCAGAACCGGATACTGTCATGACAGCCTACTATGATAGCAGTGGTGGTGGAGGTACTCCTAAGTTCAGGACCTGGAATGGTCTTGAATGGTCAGTTGAGCAATCGGCCAACTATATAGGTGGAAGTCCCTATTATGTGGTTCTTGAATCCAGTCCGTTGAACTCTGAGATCATTATGGGTACTGCTGACAGTAATAATGATGTGAATGTTCAGGTCTGGGATGGCTCCTCATGGAGTGGTGTTAACCAGTTAACAGGAAATCTCGATTCCTATGAAAGAAGAGGTTTCGACATAAAGTACGAACAGCTCTCAGGGGATGCAGTCGTAGCCTATATGGATAAGAATATAGACGATGGAGTTCCACAGTATCGTGTCTGGGATGGCTCTTCCTGGAGTTCTGATGCAGCAGTTGATGGAAGCATTCCCGGCGCAGGTGATATCGGATGGGTAAGGCTTGAGGCAAAACCCGGTTCAGATGAAATGGTCCTTGTGGCTCTTGACGATGAAAGAGATATACGTGCGCAGGTCTGGGACGGTGATTCATGGAGCAATACGGTTCTTATTACAAATGATGCCAGGGCTACAAGCTATCAGTGTTTTGATGTGGTATATGAACAGGGCACGGGTAGAGCCATTGTTGCCTGGGCCGATCGGGGTACCGATACAGTAAGATATCGTATATGGGACGGAAACTCATGGAGTACTGCTTCGGACATGTATGTCCCGGATAACCGTGTATACTGGATTAAAATGGCTGCAGATCCAAATTCAAACGATATTCTCCTGGCAGCAGAAGATAATGCCTATGATGTTAATGTGCTTTCATGGAATGGCTCTGCTTGGTCTGCACCTGTGCAGATTGGGAATGACGTACCTGAATACAGCAGAAGATCTGTTGATGTTACTTTTGAGCAGTCCAACGGAAAAGGCATTGTTGTTTGGGCTAATAGAAATTCCGTTCCTGAATATCGGACATGGAATGGCTCTTCGTGGAGCGATGAATCACTGGCATCGGATTCCGGTAGCAGTGGTTACGTACGCTGGGTACAACTGACACCGGATCCCGAAAGTAATGATGTATTTCTCATGACCTCCGACTGGAACAATGACCTGAATATTCAGAAATGGGACGGCTCTTCATGGAGTATAGTCACAGAGGTTGAAACATCATCAACCAGGTACTATGAGTGCTTTGATATCGTATTCAGCAATAAGGATGATACTCCGGTGAGTACCCCGGTATCATGGAGTGAATGGGGGGCCAGTGTAACATCCACTCTGGAAAATGATTCCCTTTCCCACCTTGAAAACGCGATTGACACAATGACAGCGGACGGACTTACCGCAATAGATGAAGGTATGTATGCTTCCAATAACGAACTTTCATTGGTGGATGGCAATTCCACGATGGTGATCATGACGGACGGTCTTGACAATGCAGGCTATCATTCCCTGCTTGAGGAGGCTTACCGGGCAAAGGAGAACGATACCGTGATATATACTGTGGGCTTTGGTAACAATGAATACGAGGTCGATCCAGTGCTTGCTGAGGTCGCAGAGATCACAGGTGGTGAATACTACTTTGCACCAAACTCCAGCGTGCTTAAGGATATCTTCACAGGTATTGCCTCACAGATCACCAACTTCTCTGCAGGCGGTCCAGTCCTGGATATACATGTCCCTCATAATTACATTACCTCTTCGTCGGCTGCAAAGGCAACATACATCTCCGGAAGCAGCAACTCTACAACCGGCAATGCAACCTTGTTCATGGCACCCACAGCACCTGCCACCGGGAATGCTGAACCCACTATAACCACCTCAGGGAACAGTTCCTCTCTTGAGTGGCAATTGCCGAATATGGGGCCAGGTGACAAATGGGGGGTATGGTATCAGATGAGGGTGGATGGTGCGGGCTATGTGCCTATAATCATGCCGACATCCACGGTTACATACACCGATCTTGGCGGAGAGAACATCACCGTATATATCCCAAGTGGGGGAAGTGCAAGTGTAGGCGGTGGCGGCGCAAATGTTCTTTCATATTCACTGGGAACTTTTGAAATGGCTCCCGACCGTTCAATCATGAGAATAGGCAATACTGCGAATATCGGCTTGACACTCCTGGATACGCTGGATAACTCCAGTTTTGCATATGTCCATCTTTACAGCAATATAGGCTATTTTGAAAATTACGAGAACCCGATAAATGTAACTGTAGTGGGTTCCGATACTGTGGATTTCACAAGTATCAATGCCGGGAAGGCGTGCATTACTGCTTATGCCTACAACGTAAATAACGTAAGCGATGTACTCATAGCCAGAGATGAGATATATGTCCGGCCAAAAGGGATGATAAGTATCAGCTGAGTTGTGGCTCTCAGGAACTTAGCATTTAAACTCAGGAAATATCCACATCCACTACATGCCTGCTAAGGATCAGCATTGTGTTGTTCATATGTGCGGTAATTCCAGAAGATGTAGTATTTGTCACCGTAAAACCTATGTCTTCAAAATATTTTTTCCAGACAGGTGCATAATTACTGTTTATATTGACTTCCACATCGGTAGGTGATGAGCTCATACTCATATTACTCAGATTATGCGTGAAAGTCATCGTGGCTATTCCTTTACCTGATACGGAATCTTCTCCGTTGACCGATATTAGTCCTACGGTGGTCACTGTGGTATTATCTATGTCAGTTACATAGATGGGAGGTTTGGATACCATTATCATGGAATCTGGCGGGTAGGACTCGAGGATGCTTCCCATTTCATATATGATCTTCTTTTTGTCCTTTTCAAATTCTATATTGCCTGTGTTAACAGGCAGAGGGGGAGTACTATCATAGGTAATGGTCATGGATGAGCCATTGTTTACGGAGAGTTCAGAATTCTGCAGTTTCATTCTTGTAATTGTCACAGGTTTCTGGTCAAAGGCTACCCTGTCCATGTCACTCTGGAGTACAATAAAACTCTGCTCTGCGCTTTCAAATATATTGGCATCAATATTCGATTGCAGCATCGGATATCCCACAGCATAGATAAAACCCATTGAAAGGGTTACTATCGCAAACAACAGGATGTATCCAAGTGTTTCCGAAACAGCAGCGTTGTTCCTATCTTGTTGAATCATAACTGATCACATGCTGTGTAGAACTGCTCGAGGCAGTGCCATTGATCGGCATTGTCCTGGCGATTCCGCCGATTGTCACTCTTACGTTCTTTCCAGATGAGGCTGAAATTACCTCGATTATCTGGTTGGTATATGCGATATTTGCATTGATAACGTAGTTTTCCCTCCCTACTTTCTCAGGTATCCTGTATCCTGTGTCAATATTGCCATTGGGTGGCAGAACAAGATACATATCCGTTATCATTGTGCTCATCATGTTACCAACGTCACTCATCTCATCCTGCATAACAGCCTCATTCGGCGTCTTGATGAAGATCTCGTTCGAATTGAGGGTCACTGTCATAAAAAAACCAATGCAAATAAGCGTAACCAGGATGTATTCAAATAAGAGGGAAGCTCCTTTTTCATCTTTGAACAGATTTTTCATTCTCTCACCTCGATCATCTCGGGCTCTGAGGCATAATAGGTGTTCCCGTCATTGTACCTGATGTTCACGAGAATCATATCAATGTCATGGTTATATGTGCCATTGGTCGAGTTTATGGAAACAAGGGATACGTTCACGGTCTCCCCGTGTACTGCATGCAGCTTCTTTACCTGATCACTATAGCTGTCAAATAAATTCTCAAATATCACAGGCACGGTTTCATTACTGGTCTGGTTGATGCTTAAAGAAAGATCCCTTATTATTCTTGCATTATCTTTAGTATGTAAGTTTAATTCCCTTATATTCTCTTTCGGAAACTCAAGAGCGGCATTCGATGAATGATATCCTGCGAGCATTGCCTGATTGGCCAGAGCAGCAAGACCTATGAGTATAAGTGATATCACAAGTCCTGAAAGAGCTATCCACTGTCCCTTTGTATCATCTTTCAGACTTTCCATGCTGTCATCCTCACTTCCACAACCTTTATTTCATCATCAGCCAGGTTCCATCCTCCTCCTGCCAAACTGACGGTTTCGTTAGTAAGCGTCACTAAATGTCTAACGACAACGGCATTTTCAGAGGGTGAACCATGTATGATCACTTTTTTTACATTGAGATCATCATTATTGAAGTAGGCAAGGTCCACATTGTACAGTATTCCCGGCAGCAGGTATGAAAGGGGTGCGTCAAGTTCTTCCAGATTATTGTCAGGATATACTGCTTCTGTCATATCCCAGGCTGCAATGCATTCTGTCAGGTTATTGCGAATCGGTCCATGGTGTGCCATGTCAATAACCGCAAGTGAATCAGAGCTCAACTGCTCCAGCTGAACGTCCATAGCAAGTTCATTCTGCGGGGTTACTATGATTGTGCTCTGTGTGATCGTAAGCACGGTCAATGTTATTATGAATGCTGCACTCAGCCCTTCAAGGGTATGCAACTGTGCCCTGTCATTCATTGCCATACCACCACCTCAAGATATGCAGGTTCGTACAGGATTTCCTGCTGCTCTGAATATTCCGGGATGGGAGGTGCGGTATTTGTGAATGTTATGTCCTTCATGTCAATTTGCAGCTGATAAGTATGGGACCCGCTAAAAAGTCCCGGGTCCATACGGAATATCACAGTGCCTCCACTGTCGATCTTACCTGTGCTTGTCAGTGGCAGTTCAGTTCCATTGATTACTTTGTACGCTGTATAATCCGTTCCTTCATTAAGATTTGTTCCGTCCAGAACAAGTTTCTTAAAACTCGGGTCTACTCCGCTTATGTTCAGATTATCAATTTCGATTGTAAGTTCGTAATTCAGCGGACCGGTTATGTTTATTATTGTATTTTCAGATCCGGGTGAATACGGATCCACAGGAAGCTCTTTTGCATCAAAGCTGGCTACAGTTCCTGTTTCAATCAGTACTATGCGTGTGATTCCGGACATTTCCCTGTCACCGGGAACAGGGAGGCCCCTGTGAACTGTTGTATTATTCAGAACAAGATACCGGTCATTTTTTAGAATAGAGATATTGTACCCGTAAGCAAAATGAGTGTCTTCAACGTCATTGTAAAGGCCAAGTTTCTCGATTATCGTGCTTTCATTAAGAAGCAAAAATTGTTCAGTTTTCTTTTTTGAAATGAGATTGGGTGTATCGGTAAGCCTGGATCGGGGTTCATCATCCGCTGCAAGTCCTATCCTCAACATGCCATCGGGATGGTTTTCCCAGTCTGTCCCGTTCATTGTGATGTTCTCCCACCAGCCAGTATCTTCTGCAAGAACCGCAGCGGTACGGTAGGCTGTATAGTCGAGGCTGCTCTCTCCTGCTGATCCGGAAATAAAGAGACCTGGTATGAACTGTATTGTGAATCCAAGGGCAATAAGCACTAGTGATATTCCCAGTAGAAAATCTATTGCAATCTGCCCTTTTTTATCAAACATTAAATATACATATATACAACATTTAATATAAATAATATTTCATGTAAATTATTATTTTATGTTACACATGTGTATATTTTGAGAAGCAAGTATATTTTACCTCAAAGTTGCAGAAAGATCGTTCCTGCTCACATGCAGGTATGTGATACTGCCCGGCATTCCATCGTAATATAGTGTAAGGGTGGATTCATCATAATCTACAGGGTCTGAATTCCCAGGTGAATGAATGTTGAAAATCACAGATCCATCCTCTGTAATAAGTTTCATGTAATGCTGGGTTAGATTGAAAAGAGGTAACTCATCTCCTGAGGTATAATTTACAGTTTCCCATGAAAAGTCATCATTACTTTCATCATATGTCAGATTCAATGATGTAGAAAGTAAGTCCACAGTGGATTCTGCATCTTCTTTTTCACCGCTGATGTAAAATACGTCCGTAGCTCCTCCGGTCCATGATTCGATCCCTCCTCCTGATGAAGTATCTTCATACAGGAGATCGATTGTGAGTTGATCATGTCCTTTACGTTTTTGGAGTTTGTATGTAAGGGTTTTTGCTCCTGCTGTAGCAATTAATTCATAGTTTAAAGAATTAAGCTCCTGATTCGACCGTGCCCCAAGATCAAAAGAAAAATCCCATATTGGGTCGTTTGAATATGGATTTACTTTTCCAACTTTAAAAGCTGTTTTTAGTTTGTCTTTTCCCATTGCAGGAATTACTTCAAGCTCTACAACTGCAGTCTTATTTGCATCATCCTTCTCAGCACTTGCATATGCCAGGGAATTCGCATAGTCTGCCCATGCGTTATAAAATTCACTTTTTATGTAAATAAGTACTTTATCTGAATTCAGGGGATTTATCCTTCTGGTATCTGCCGAAGGATTTGGGTACATTACAACAGGCATGTTGTTGGAACTAACTGTTACATCAACATCGGCTGTTCCACTTGACACATCTGTTCCACTTACCTTCATTATTGGTAATGTAAGCGTTTCACCATTATAGTGAAACTCCGGTGGAGATATCATTACTGCTTTGCCGTTGGGATATTTAGACCAGACTCCCCCTCCTTCGTAACCGATTATCCTGCCTTCTTTGGTATAGGTGATACTGCCCATGGAGGCGTTGAATTCATTCATCCCGGTTTCATTAAGGTGTGGTTCCCATCCTCTCCATCTATTTCTGTTCTTTTTAAATGTATCATTGTACCATGTGGCATTCATGTCAACGCAGATTATTACTACCTGGCTTTCGTTATAGGAATCGCTGTCACCGTTTACCTCTATGCTTCCATCCATAATAGAGAATGATGTGGTCTGGCTGGGAGATTCCCCCAGGGCTACCTTACTTGTGCGTGAATCGAATACCGTGAACGCCTGTTCCACCCTCTGGGCGTTTGCCATGTCCTGCATGTCATTAATAGTAGGTGTTGCATAAAGCAGGATTGCACTTGTGGATGTGATTGTAAGTGCCAGGATTATTAGTACTCCTACAACAGCAGATGCGGCTTTTTCTGATTTAAACAGGCTTCTCATAGTTCATCACATTTTTATTCTACTTTCACGCTCATGGGTGAAATTGAAGTAATAACATCGATATTTGGACTGAAACTTCTGCCTGCAGTGACAGTAGTGTTAGCTGCGTTCATATCCAGGATATGCATCTCCATGGATTCGTTAAGGTATTTTGCCCAGCCATCATAATAGTCACTCATAATGGTTATATTCACATGCGATACGTTCTCGTATCTGGAAACAGACAGCTGGCCACCATCGGAGATCACTCTGATAAGTCCTGATCCCGAGATACCGCTTGAGCCGGAAATTGTTACCATCGGTATCAGAAGTGTATTCCTGTCATATGCAAAGTCAGGCTTTGATATTGCTACAGCACTTCCCTGTGGATACTTCGCCCATGCACCGGTATTCTCATACGCAATGGATGTATCCGCAAACTCGTTTTCGATCATCCTCAATTGTCTTTCAACAGCTACTACCTCTGCAGAAGATGTGGATTCATTCCATGTCTGCATACTGATGTTCATATAGCTGTGTCCGGTAACCGCTACAACTCCTCCATGCATTTTCAATTCAACTGACTGCGAAGGTGCTTTACCGTAAACTACTTTGTTCATGTTGGGTTTGAGGACCGAAAAGCTCTGCTCTATATTCTCGAGATGTCCTGTATCCTGCATGTGCTCAAGCATAGGGTATCCGACAACTCCGATGACTCCCAGAGCCAGAAGCATTATTCCGAGGGTTATTGTGAAGTCCACTACCTCTGTAAGAGCTTCTTCGGATGAACTGAAATCCTTTGATCTGTTTTTTCTGCCGGTCATATGCATTTCACTTTCAGGATATCTCTATGGTCCTTGCATCTGGATTATATACGATACTGTATTCACTTTTTGAACTATAGAGGGTTGTTGGGAGCACTGTTGTATCCTCGGTTGAGAAAGGTATCTTTACCCTCGTCTCGTCCCTGTCTTCTGATGCGAAGACAATGTCGTTTGTCGTGTTCGAAAATTCTATCGAATATGTCTGGCCTGCAATCTTTTCAGGTAGTGATAGGCTATATCTGATCTCTCCTATGTCCGAACCGGACCTGATAGCATTTCCTGCCATGGTGTCGATGGTAGTTATCTTGACTGCAATGTCATTCCCGTGTATCTCATATTCGTCGCGCATGACAGTCTGTTCAGCCTGGTCCATCAATGAGTAGAACGATGTCAGGATGGTCACAAGTACAAGCACAGTGATTGAGAATGTGAGAATGAATCCGATTGAAATTGAAACAGCATTCTCATCATCTGTCAGACTTCTCATTGAACCCCTCCCGGCAACGAAACGGGAACTGTTCTGTTAACCGTTATCTCCCTGGAAGATATGCTTATTGTAGGTTCTACTACCCAGTATCTTGCCTGGGTAAATGGCTGGCCTGTGGAAAGATTGCCTGAGATCGAATATGTTCCGACAGCCTGGCTTCCATTTATGATATTTATGGAATATTCCTGTCCTGCTGTAAGGTCTGAATAATCAAACTCAGGAGTTACATAAGAATTATCTATTTCATCGCCTGTTATATTGATCTCGCCGGCACCACTGGTGCTGATCTGATAATTCCCTATGGTTGAGGACTGGTCGGATACAGTAACGTTGATGTTCCCACTTGAATTGTATAGTTCCATTGACCATAGCGTATTTCCTGAAATGTTGGTAGCTTTGATTATTACTTTATTTGATTCATTACCGAGCAGGGATGTATCTGGTATGGAAATTGCAAACGAGTCAGTGGTATTGATATTCTTAACAACTGTCCAGTTGTCCTCGCCATCTGCCAGCCCGCTATGCGTGAAGTATGCTTTTGACAGATTTCCTGGCTGGCAGGAAAATGTCAGTCCTGTAACGCCATAGTTCTCTGATGCTTTTTCAGTATATGTTTCAATATATTGCCTGAATGTGTCATTATCGACATTGCTGTGTGATCCGTTTATGGAATACTGGTAGGCATCCTCACAGGCCTCTGTTGTCATCTGGATGGCGTTGGATATATCATAACGTGAAGTGTCAATGCTTGATTCCGAAGCTATGTTGCTTGCATAGATCACATTGTTGAGCATGACCGTGAGTACAACTATTCCGACCCCAACTGCAAAACCTGCGATCAATAACAACTGTGCGGAATCATCAAGCTTTTTCAT